>NZ_JASCOY010000079.1:0-21037 GCF_029960075.1 Pseudomonas sp. PS02290 | reverse complement strand
GGCTAAAGCCGGTCCCACTAACAGCAGCGCTTGTGTTTAGTGGGACCGGCTTTAGCCGGGAAGCCGTTGCCGTTGCCGTTGCCGTTGCCGTTGATTTTGATCTTCAGACGCAGGAAGCCCAGACGACACCAAACGCGACTTGGGTGCAGGCTGAACGGAGGTTTCGCGGAGTGGGCCGAGCCGCATGGATGCGGCGAGAGCGCCGTCAGGACAGGGATGTCCGTTCGGCGCAGGCCCACGGAGCGGGACCGGAGTGAAGGTACTCCGACGAAGGAGGAGCCCAACCAGGAGCACAAGCCCTTAGTTACTTGGGGCTTTATCAAGTAACTCGCCGAAGGCGAAACAGTCTGCCCCCAGGCAGACGCTTGTGATCTTGATCTTAGAGATCTTGATCAGAGCGGCAGCGATACCCGAAACATCGACCCCGACCCTTCCTCGCTCTCGACACTGATCCGCCCGCCATGAGCGCTGACAATCTGATCGGAAATGAACAGCCCCAAACCAAGCCCCGCCACCGCATGACTGGCCGCGACCCGCTCGAACTGCTGAAAAATACGCTTCTGGTTTTCCGCGCTGATCCCGATCCCGTGATCGCGCACCTCCACCCGCGCCTCGCCAGCCTCGCTGTACACCCGCAACTCGATCGGCTTATGCGCGCCGTAGCGCAACGCGTTGGTCAACAAATTCGCCACCACCTGCTCGATGCGAAACTCATCCCATACCCCAATCACCGGCGTGTCAGCGTGAAGCGTCACCACACTGCCGGCGGCGGCGATCTGCGCGGAATAGCTTTCCACCAGATTGACCACCAGCTCCGACAAATCAAATGGACTGGTACGAATCGACAACTTGCCCGTACGAATCCGCGACACATCGAGCATGTCTTCGATCAGCCGTATCAGACTCTGGATCTGCCGCTCATCGCGATCCACCATGGCCCGGAGCTTTTCCATGGTGAACGCCGACGCGTTGTCCTTGGCCAGGTGCAACTTGCGCAGCTGGGTTTCGAGAATCAGGCCGTTGAGCGGCGTGCGCACCTCGTGGGAGACGATCGACATAAAGTCATCGCGCATGCGGATCGCACGCTCCAGCTCGCTCTGCGTCGATTTCAGCTCGCGCATCAGCGCTTCCTGCTCCGCGCGGCTGCGTTCGAGCTCTTCGAGCTGCTGCTTCAGGGCCTTGCGCTGGCGATACAAATCGACGAAGACGTTGACCTTGCTCTTCACCGCATGAATGTCGAGGGGCTTGTGCAGGAAATCCACGGCACCGCTTTCATAGCCCTTGAACGCGTAATTCAGCTCGCGCCCGGCGGCACTGACGAACACGATGGGAATGTTCTTGGTCTTCTCGGTGCTGCGCATCAGCTCGGCGAGTTCGAAGCCGTTCATCCCCGGCATCTGCACGTCGAGAATCGCCATCGCAAACTCGTGCTCGAGCAACAACGACAACGCCTCGTCTGCGGACAACGCCTTGAACACCTGACGGTCCTCGCGCTTGATCAGCGCTTCGAGGGCGAGCAGGTTCTCAGGCAGATCATCCACGATCAGCAGTTTGGCTTTGATTTCACTCAGCATGCAATTCGTTCCAGCTCGACAAGCAAGGACCCAATGTCGGGCAAAGGCAATAGAAAATCCGGCGTATGAAGGGCAAGCGCCGCTTCGGGCATGGCCCGCGCGAGCGCCTGGGCCGGGTCCTGGACCACGGTCAGACCACCGTACTCCTTGATTCGTGCCGTGCCGCGCGCGCCATCGCTGTTTGCACCGGTCAGCAACACGCCTGCCAGCCGTTCACCATAGGCGTCTGCAGCCGATTCGAACAGGATGTCGATGCTCGGGCGCGAATGATGCACCCGTTCCTCCTGACTCAAGGACAGACTGAAATCTTTCTCGATCGACAGGTGATAACTCGGCCCGGCGAAATACAGCGTGCCGGGCTTGATGGTTTCTTTATCGTCCGCTTCCTTGACCGGGATCGCCAGGTTCACGGCAAAAACCTCGGCCAACTGACTGCGACGCTGGTCCGGCACGTGGAGCACCGCGAGGATCGGCAAGCGAAAGCCTCTGGGCAGCGTACGGAAAATCTTCAGCAGCGCTTCGACACCACCGGCGGATGCGCCGACCACAATCGCGTCCACCGCCGGCAGCGCGGGCTGCTCCGGGGTGTTGCCGGGAAACGACGTTCTCATGATTTGCGGTAGATCCGCTCGTGTTTGACCAGAGGGTCGAACTGGTTTTTGTACCCGGAAAAGTCGAGGGTTTCCTTGCTGCCCAGCACGAGGAAGCCGCGGTGGCACAGGGACTCATGGAACAGCCCGAACGCGCGGTCCTGCAGCTTCTTGTTGAAATAGATCAGCACGTTTCGGCAGGAAATCAACTGGGTCTCGGAGAACACGCTGTCGGTTGCCAGGCTGTGGTCGGCAAAGGTCACGTTCTCACGCAGGGTCTTGTCGAAGATCGCGTAATCGTAGGCCGCAGTGTAGTACTCGGAAAACAGCCGCTTGCCGCCGGCTTTCAGGTAGTTCTCGTTGTAGCCGCGCATGTTTTCCATGGAGAAGATGCCCTGCTTGGCTTTCTCCAGGGAATGGGGATTGATGTCAGTGGCGTAGATGATCGTGCGTTCAAGCAGCCCTTCCTCGCGCAGCAGGATCGCCATCGAGTAGACCTCCTCCCCGGTGCTGCACCCGGCTATCCAGATTTTCACCGACGGGTAGGTCTTCAGCAACGGCACGACTTCTTCGCGGATGGCCAGGAAGTGCGTCGGGTCGCGGAACATCTCGCTGACCGGAATCGTCAGGAACTGCAGCAGCTGCATGAACGCCGAAGGGTCATGCAGCACGCGCTCCTGCAACGCGGAAATGGTCTTCAGTTCAAACTGACGCAACGCGTGGGTGACCCGTCGTTTCACCGACGCCCCCGAGTAATCGCGGAAATCGTAGCTGTACTTCAAGTAGATCGCTTCAATCAGCAAGCGCAACTCGATATCGGCGTCTCGTTCAGGCATCGGCAACACTCATGGTCGGGCAACGGGCGGTCAATTGATCCGATCCATTCAGATACGTTCCATCTTCGGCAGCCACACGCGAATCAGCGAAAACAGCCGGTCCAGATCGATCGGCTTGGCCAGATAGTCATTCGAACCCGCCTCCAGGCAGCGATCCTGGTCATCTTTCATGGCCTTGGCGGTCACGGCAATGATCGGCAGCTTGCGCCAGCGGGGGTTCTTGCGGATCTCGATGGTGGCTTCGTAGCCGTCCATTTCCGGCATCATCACGTCCATCAGCACCAGGTCGATGTCATCGACGGTATTGAGTTTCTCGATCGCTTCCAGTCCATTGCGCCCGACTTCGACGATCGCGCCCTTGTGCTCCAGCGCGCTGGTCAGGGCGAAGATGTTGCGCACGTCGTCGTCGACCACCAGAATCTTGCGCCCTTCGAACACGCGGTCGCGACTGCGCGCGGTCTTGAGCATCTTCTGGCGCTCGTTCGACAGCTGCGACTCGACCTTGTGCAGGAACAGCGTCACCTCATCGAGCAGGCGCTCCGGCGAGCGCGCACCTTTGATGATGATGGTGCGCGAGTACTTCAGCAGCTCGGCTTCTTCGTCCCGGGTCAGGTTGCGCCCGGTGTAGACGATGACCGGCGGGAAGGCGCAGATCTCGTCGGTGGACATGCGCTTGAGCAGCTCGTTGCCGAGCATGTCCGGCAGTTTCAGGTCGATGATCATGCAGTCGTAGGCGTTGTCGCGCAGCAGGTCGAGGGCATCCTGAGCGAACCCGACCGCGGTGATCTCGATGTCGTCGTCGCCGATCAAACGCGCGATGCTGTCACGCTGCAAAGCATCGTCTTCCACCAGCAGAATGCGTTTGACCTTCTGCGTCAGCTTCGCTTCGAGGCGGGCGAAGACGTCCTTGAGTTCCTCGCGGGTGGTCGGCTTCACGGCGTAGCCAATAGCGCCCATTTGCAGCGCGGCTTCCTGACGGTCTTCGACGGAAATCACGTGCACCGGGATGTGCCGGGTGCTCGGCAGCTCCTTCAGGCGTTGCAGCACCGTCAGGCCGGAATGGTCCGGCAGGCGCATGTCCAGCAGGACCGCATCCGGCACGAAAGTGGACGCCAGATCGAAGCCTTCGTCGGCGGCGTGGGCCACCAGGCAGTTGTAGCCCAGCTCATGGGCCAGGTCATAGAGGATCTGGGCAAAGCGGACTTCGTCTTCGATCACCAGAATGCAGCGTTTACTGAACGGGGCTTTTTCACGGTCATCGGCAAAACGCGGAATCGGCGCTGCGGGAGGTGCAGACCGGGCGGGAGTTGGCGTCGGTGGGGTGACGCGCGCCACAACGGGCGCAGGCTGCACGGCAACCACGGGCGCCTCGGCGTACTGCGAAGGCTCCTGCTCAACGTACTCTTCCGGCAGCACCAGGGTGAAAATACTGCCCTGCCCCGGCGCGCTGGTGACGCTGATCGAACCGCCAAGCAGGCGCGCCAGATCCCGGGAAATGGACAGCCCCAGGCCGGTGCCGCCGTAGCGGCGATTGGTCGTGCCATCGGCCTGACGGAACGCTTCGAAAATACTTTCCTGCTGCTCCTCGGCGATGCCGATGCCAGAGTCTCGAACGGTGAAGGCGACGCCTTCGCCGGGCTGCCGCGACACGGTCAGGCTGACCGCGCCGCTTTCGGTGAACTTGATCGCGTTGGACAGCAGGTTCTTGAGGATCTGCTCCAGGCGCTGGCGATCGGTGTACAGCGACACCGGCGTGCCCGACTGAATCTCCACCGAGAATTCCAGCTTCTTCTCGGCCGCCAGCGGTTCGAAGGTCATGCGCAGGCCGTCCACCAGACGGCTGACGCTGCTGTTTTCCGGACGCATGTCCAGCTTGCCGGCCTCAACCTTGGAAATATCCAAGATGTCGTTGATCAGGTTGAGCAAATCGTTGCCGGCCGAGTAGATCGATTCTGCGAACTTGACTTGCTCTTCGGAGAGGTTGTCCTGGGGGTTTTCCGCCAGCAGCTTGGCCAAAATCAGCGAGCTGTTGAGCGGCGTGCGCAGCTCGTGGGACATGTTGGCGAGGAATTCGGATTTGTATTTGCTGGAGCGCTGCAACTCGTCGGCGCGGGCTTCCAGCTCAATCTGGGCGATGTGCAATTCTTCGTTATTGCGGTCCAGGGCGTCACGCTGGTCAGCGAGTGCCTTGCCCTGCTCGGCCAACTGCTCGTTGGTCTGCTCAAGCTCCGCCTGCTGGGTTTCCAGGTGGGCCTGGGATTCCTTGAGGATCCGCGACTGCTCTTCCAGCTCTTCGTTGGCGGTGCGCAGTTCTTCCTGCTGCACCTGGAGCTCTTCGTTGAGCTGTTGGGTTTCGGCGAGCACTTCCTGCAAGCGCTGACGGTAGCGCGCCGCCTCGATGGATGTGCCGACGTTCTCGGCCACCAGTTCAAGGAATTCCAGGTCACGGGGGGTCAGCTCGCGAAGGAAGCCCAGTTCGATCACGCCGTTGACGTGGTCATCGTTACTGGTCGGCACCACCACGACGCTGCGCGGCGAACCTTCGCCCAGGCCGGAAGTGACTTTGAAGTAATCCTGAGGGACGTTGTCCAGGGTGATGATCTGATCCTGCTCTGCCGCCTTGCCGACCACCCCTTCACCGCTGTAGATCGACTGGTCGTGCTGCTCCTGCTCCCGGGAGAAACCATAGGAAGCGACGCGCACCAGACCGCCGTGCTCCTGGCGCACGTACACCGCGGCCACCACGGCGCCCAGGTATTGGGCGAAGAAATGCAGCACGTTGCGGCCCAGCAGATTGAGGGTGAGCTGGCCGATGACCTGCTCGGCCAGTTCGCTCTGACCGTTGCGCAGCCAGGCGACGTGGGACAAGCGATCCGCGTCCAGCTGTTGGGCCTTGAGGTTCGCGGCGTAGGTATTGGACAGCGTGGTCATGTCGCGACGGCCGACCCAGGCAAGGACCCCGCTGACGATCAGAATGAACGCTATGTACAGGGAGACCGACATCACCGTGGTGTGGGTCACGTCGGTGTTGCGTGTCAGTCGCAGCTGATGCTCAACGTTGGCTGCCAGTTCGTATTGGTCACGCATCTCGTCCGCCAGGCGCTTGCCGCGACGGTCCTTGATCGGCGTCTGGTAGTCGCCGCCGGTGCGCCGCAGGGTGATCATCTCCTGAGCAAACTCGTTCCACGATGATTGCAGCGCGGCCAGGCGCTTGAAGCGGTCGACCTGATCCGGGTTGTCGGCGACCAGCTCTTCAAGCCCCTGGAGCTCGCTCATGATGGCCGGTTTGGCGACTTCGTAGGGGTCAAGGAAACGCTCATCCCCGGTCAGCAGGAAGCCGCGCATCCCGGTTTCCATGTCCACCGAGAGCTTGAGCGAGCGATTGATATTGTTGATCACCCGGTCGGTGTGTTCGACCCACTGGATCGCCGACAACAAGTAGGAAATCAGAATGACAAAGAAGGCCGCACTCAGTACGCCGACGGCCAAAGGTAAACTGACGTTGCGGCTTAACAGTTTGCGGAAACGTTGCTCATCGACTGCAGAGTGGGTGATCATCGCAAGGGCTCAGGCGGATTCGTCTAAACGACGGAGTTTGCCGCAAATCGCGGCAAAAACTCCAGCATCTGACGTAGAAGGTTGAATTTTCTGACAATAGATAGAGAACAACCGGGCTCGCACTGTACATTTGAGTGCAATCCAAAAGCCACTACACTCAATTGAATCGTGTTGTTGCGGCGCGGAACTTGTCACAATTGCGCCCGCAGCGAAACGCTGTATACCCCCTATGCCGTGCGATGCGCTCCCTGCCTAATTAAGGAACTTTTCATGTCCGATTCACCCCGCACGATTCTGGTGGTCGAAGATGACAACATCGTCAGGATGTTGATTGTCGACGTCCTCGAGGAGCTTGAGTACACAGTGGTGGAAGCAGCCGACGCCGCCGAGGCGCTTGTGTTTCTGAACAACGCTGACCAGACCATCGATCTGATGATGACCGACCTGGGCCTGCCCGACATGAACGGTAAAGACCTCGCAAATCGGGCACGTGAGATTCGCCCCGACATCCCGGTGCTGTTCGCCAGTGGCTACGCGGATTCTGTTGATGTGCCGGAGGGCATGCACAATATCGGCAAGCCGTTTTCCATCGACCAGCTGCGTGACAAGGTGAAAGGCATCCTTGGCAACTGAGCATCTGACGCAGCGCCCCTCGATCCATGTGCTGATTATCGGCTACGTCTGGCCAGAGCCGCGATCGTCAGCGGCCAGCGGCCATGTCATGCAACTGATCGACTGTTTTCTCGAGCAGGGCTGGCAGATCACCTTCGCCAGCGCCGCCACCGAAGGCGAGCACAAGGCCGATCTCGCCGCATTGGGCATCACCGAAGTCGCCATCGCCCTCAATCACAGCAGCTTCGACGCCTTCATCAGTGAGCTGCAGCCCGACGTGGTGTTGTTCGACCAGTTCCTGATGGAAGAGCAATTCGGCTGGCGGGTGGAAAAACACTGCCCGAACGCCATCCGTCTGCTGGAGAGTTCCGACCTGCAGAGCCTGCGCCATGCCCGTCATCAGGCGGTCAAGGAACGGCTCGACGGCAAGCCAGATGCTGACCTGACTGACTATTTTCAGTCGTCACGGGATCAGCTGTTCACCCGGATGGCAACCACTGACCTGGCCCAGCGCGAGATCGCCGCTATCCACCGCAGTGACCTGAGCCTGATGGTGTCGGATGTCGAAATCGGCCTGCTGACCGAGCGGTTTTCAGTGCCCGCCGCCCAATTGCATTGGGTACCGCTGCTTGTGAGGGAGGTGCCAGATGGCGCTCGCTCCTTTGAAGAGCGGGCGCATTTCATCACCATCGGCAACTTCCGCCACGCGCCGAACTGGGATGCGGTGCTGTGGCTGAAAAACACCGTCTGGCCGCTGATCCGCGCGCAACTGCCTGCCGCTCAGCTTCATGTGTACGGCGCGTATACGCCGCCCAAGGCCGCAGCGCTGCATAACGCCGCCCAGGGGTTTCACATCATGAACTGGGCCGAAGACGCGCTGGAGGTGATGGGCGCGGCGCGGATTTCCCTTGCACCATTGCGATTCGGCGCGGGGATCAAGGGCAAGATCATCGACGCCATGGTCTGCGGCACGCCGACCGTCACCACGCCCATCGGTGCCGAAGCCATGCACGGCGAGCTGGCGTTTCCCGGCGCCGTGGCCTGCGATGCGCGGGGGCTGGCCGACGCGGCCGTCAGCCTCTACACCGATCAGGCGCGCTGGCAACAGGCGCAACGGGACGGCTGGCAACTGCTGCCGGCGCGCTTTGGCCATGATCGCCATTGCGCCGCGCTCATCGAACGCATCCTCGGGTTGCGTGACACGCTCCAGGCCCATCGCACGGCCAACTTCACCGGCGCCATGCTTCGCCACCATCAGCACAAGAGCACGCAATACATGTCGCAGTGGATCGAAGCCAAAAACAGAAACGCTTGAGGCATTGTGTCTAGCGGACGGCGCGGCGCAGCAGGTAGGTGTCCATGATCCAGCCCTTCTGCGCTCGCGCTGTTTCACGCGCCTGACGTATCTGCGCGCTGACATCATGCAGCGGGCCTGAAATAAGCATCTCGTCAGGGGTGCCCAGGTAAGCGCCCCAATAGATGTGCAGATCCTGATCGACGAACCGTTCGAAAGCGCAATGGGCGTCGAGCATCACCACGCTGTTGCCGATGTGCGCGCCCTGCTCCGCTGCTAGCTCCCGGCCGGTGGTAATGTGAATCGGCTCGCCAATGCGGTTCAGGCCGATGCGATGCCCGGCGGCCAGCGCCTGCACGCTGGTGATGCCGGGGATGACTTCATAGTCAAATGACTCGCGACCCCGGGCGAGCACCTGGTCGAGAATCCGCATCGTGCTGTCGTACAGCGCCGGGTCGCCCCACACCAGAAACGCCCCGGTCTGGCCCGCCTTTACTTCATCGGCAATCAACTGCTCGAACAGCACGGCGCGTTGCTCGTGCCAGTGTTCGATTCCGCTGCGGTAAGACGAAGAATCGCCCCTGCGCTTTGAATCGCTCACCTGCACCAGACGATAGTCATGCCCCTCGATATAGCGCTCGCAAATGTCCCGGCGTAACGCCAGCAGGTCGTCATTGGCGTAGCCCTTGTCGAGGATGAAAAACACCTGGGTGCGATTCAGCGCCTTGATGGCCTGAACGGTAATGTGCTCGGGATTGCCCGCGCCAATGCCAATCACAAGGATTTTTTTCATGGGGTGACGGTTCTCTGGAGACGTTCGCGGAAGGTGCTCGCAACGCCGCAGCTAAGCGGCATTGCGCGGACTTATTCGTGCAGCTCGCGCAACGCCGCTGTTGCCAGGAACCCCGAACGCGATCGGTAACGTTGATCGCTCCTGACGCGGGCATCGATGCGTTCCAGCAGCACTTCCGGCAACGTCGCATTGAACCGCACCGAGCGGCCAAAATACGGCGTCACGTCAAATTCGACCACAGCCCACACGCCTCCTTGATAGTCCGGGTTATTGATATGCGCGTCGATGTCCATCGGCTGCGGCAGCGCCTCGCCATCAGCGACCAGCCCTTCAAAGTGCAGCGCCAGGGCTTCTTTCACATTGTCCAGCGCCTGGCCAATGGTCGCGCCAGCGGAAAAACATCCCGAGATATCAGGCACGGTGACGCCGTACACCGAGTCGGGATCCTTGTGTAAAACGACGGGTAATTTCATGCTTTATCCTTCCGAGCTCATTCGCGTTGGGACATTCATTTGAGGCCGGCCTGTTTCAATATGCTGTGAACCGTCCCTTTTGGCAGGTCATCCTTGGGATGAGGAACCGTGACGCGTCCCTTTTTTAACGGGTGCTTGTATTGGCGATGACTGCCTTTGACCTCGACCACATACCAACCATCGTCCTCGACCATTCTGATCATGTCCCTGCTCCGCATCAGCCTATCCCTTTGTTGACTGATGTGGATAGTACACATCGAACTTTCATGCGCCACTTCGCGGAGAATTTTTTAAGCGACGGTATGTAACGTGGTCCCGAGGCGATCCTGCTCGCGGCCTCCCTGGCGGAAGACCTTCCCAATGACCCACTGCAGGCTTTTAGCCGGGAAAGCATCGGACGTCACACCGCAGGATTGATAGCGCTCAAACTGGCCTCTTCCCGGCTGAAGCCGGTCCTACCGAACACCGCGGTCACTTAGTGGGACTGGCTTTAGCCGGGAAAGCGTCGGACGTTACACCGCAGGATTGATGGTGCTCAGACTGGCCTCTTCCCGGCTAAAGCCCGGCCTGCGCGCCGCCAGTGAACTGGCACGGCCGGACGTGCTCGGCTTTAATCGCGCCGAAACGACGGTTTTCATGGGGTTACAGTTCTCAAATGGCGCCTGGATGGGTAGCTGGCGATAGTGACTGCCCGCACCCTCGTCGCCAGCATGGGGGTTTGACCTGATACCCATATAGGTATAGATTCCCCCATGACAAAAGGATTTGAAAAGCCGCTTTTCTGGGTGGCCAGCAGTCGAAAGGACCTTATGACCATGCCTGCCGATGTTCAAGAGGACATGGGATATGCGCTTTACCTCGCGCAGACCGGAAGCAAGCATTCCCATTGCAAACCGCTGAAGGGCTTTGGCCACGCCGGTGTGCTTGAGGTTGTAGAGGATTTTCATGGCAACACCTATCGCGCGGTTTACACATTGCGTTTCGGCGACGCGGTGTATGTGCTGCATTGTTTCCAGAAAAAATCGACTAAAAATATCAAGACGCCGCAAGCCGACATTGCTCTCATTAAAAATAGGCTGATGGCTGCCGAAGCCCATTGGACAGGACACAAACATGACTGAAATCGAACGCGGCACTGGCAATGTCTACAAAGACATTGGCGTCCCCAACCCGGAGGAGATGCTGGTCAAGGCTCAACTGGCCTCAGAGATCGGCAGCATTCTGAAGACCCGTCAATTAACCCAGATTCAAGCGGCGGAAATCCTCGGCATGCCGCAGCCCAAGGTGTCGGAGATGCTTCGCGGCAGGTTCAGAGGCATCAGCGAGACCAAAATGATTGATTGCCTGGCGCGCCTCGGGCGTGACGTGCAGATCGTGGTCAAACCTGCACCGACGTCGCGGAAGGAAGGCCGAGTTGAAGTGGTCTTCGTTTAACGCCCGCATCTGTATTCCGCCCGGCAAATAGTGCACATTATTCCCACGCCACTCTCCAGACCGGCACACGCATGACCAAAACAACAAGAGTCACCGAACCTTCCTACGAGCTGATGGACGACCACAATGGCCTGTCGATCATCTACCGTGAGCATGGTTTCCCCTGCCCGCTGGTGCGCTGGCATTTCCACAAGGAATACGAGCTGCACCTGATCGTTGCCAGCTCCGGCAAGGTCTTCGTCGGTGATTACATCGGCAATTTCTACCCTGAGACCCTGTTCCTCACCGGCCCCAATCTGCCGCACAACTGGATCAGCCAGATCGAGGAAGACGAGGTCGTGCCCAAGCGCGACATGCTGGTGAATTTCACCGAAGAGCTGCTTGAAAGCGGCAATCAGGTCTTCGCCGAACTCAAGACCCTGGCGCCACTGCTCGAGCGCGCCCGGTACGGCATCGAATTCCGCTGCAAGCGCACCCTCCGCCAGGCCACCAAATTGATGCAGAAAATCGCCGACACCACGGGCATGACCCGCCTGGGGCATTTCTTCATTCTGTTGGAATTGCTGGCGGCCAGTGATGATTTCCAGCTGTTGTCGGGCACCACCGCCTCGCAGCTGTCCGACGATCACGCCGTGGAACGCACCAACAAGGCCGTGGAATACATCTTCACCCACTACGCCCGCGAGTTGCCGCTGGAAGAAGTGGCAGAGTACCTGGGCATGAAGCCGACGTACTTTTCTCGGGTGTTCAAGCAGGCGACCGGGCGCTGCTTTGTCGAATTCGTCAATCGCCTGCGCATCAGCAAGTCCTGCGAACTGCTCGCCGACGGCGACCGGCCGGTGACGGATGTCTGCTTCGAGTCGGGTTTCAATAACATCTCCAACTTCAATCGGCGCTTCCAGAAGCTCAAAGGGATGACTCCCTCCCACTATCGCCGCCTCGCCGTACAGCGCCTGACCGAACAAAACCTGTACTGATTCGTTACCCGTTCGCACCCTTCAACTACGCTGGAACTGCCCCGCACCATGCGCGGGCGCAGTTCTACGACGTGGCCGGCTGAATTCCCGGTGCAAAAAAGTATCAGTTCAAGTGCGCCGCAGGATTTGTCAACCAGCGCGTACAAGGCTGTAATCAACTGACATTCTTCCTGGCCTCCGGAAGAAACAAAAACAATAACCAAGCTTCTGACGTCAGCATTGACGCAGAAGAGGAGTGATAAATGAAGACCTCTGCAAACGTTCTCCTTGCCGGTACCTGTCTGACCCTCCTGTCTCTCTGCACCACCGCCACAGCCGGTGAAGTCACCATCGCCACCGTCAACAACAGCGACATGATCCGCATGCAGCGGCTGTCCAAGACCTTCGAAGAACAGCACAAGGACATCAAGCTCAAGTGGGTCGTGCTGGAAGAGAACGTGCTGCGTCAGCGCCTGACCACCGACATCGCCACCAAGGGCGGCCAGTTCGACGTGTTGACCATCGGCATGTACGAAGCCTCACTCTGGGGCGCCAAGGGCTGGCTCAAGGAAATGAACGACCTGCCTGCGTCCTACGCGCTGGACGACGTGTTTCCTTCGGTACGCGATGGCTTGTCGGTTGATGGCAAACTCTTCGCCCTGCCGTTCTACGCAGAAAGCTCGATCACCTACTACCGTAAAGACCTGTTCAAGGCCGCCGGCCTGACCATGCCGGAGCGTCCGACCTGGACGCAGATCTCCGAATTCGCCGACAAACTCACCGACAAGTCCAAGGAACAGTACGGCATTTGCCTGCGCGGCAAGGCCGGCTGGGGCGAGAACATGGCGCTGATCACCACCATCGCCAACTCCTTTGGCGCGCGCTGGTTCGACGAACAATGGAAGCCGCAATTCGACCAGCCTGAATGGAAGAACGCGCTGACCTTCTACACCAACGTGATGAAGAAGGACGGCCCGCCCGGCGCTTCCAGCAACGGTTTCAACGAAAACCTCGCGCTGTTCAACAGCGGCAAATGCGCAATCTGGGTGGATGCCAGCGTCGCCGGCTCATTCGTCACCGACAAATCCCAGAGCAAAGTGGCTGACAGCGTGGGCTTTACCTACGCGCCGCATGAGGTGACCGACAAGGGCTCGGCGTGGCTGTACTCATGGGCACTGGCGATCCCGACCAGCGCGAAGAACGACAAGGACGCGCGCGCCTTCACCGAATGGGCCACGTCCAAAGAGTACGCCGCGCTGGTCGCCGAGAAAGACGGCGTGTCCAATGTGCCGCCAGGCACCCGCGCATCGACCTACACCGATGCCTACAAACAAGCCGCGCCGTTCGCCAATATCACCCTGGAATCCCTCAAGGCCGTCACGCCGAAAGCGCCGACCCTCAAGCCGGTGCCGTACGTGGGCATCCAGTTGGTAACCATCCCCGAGTTCCAGTCGATCGGCACCTCCGTCGGCCAACAGTTCTCGGCGGCACTGGTGGGCACCTCCAGCGTGGATCAGGCATTGACCAGCGCGCAAAGCGTGGCCGAGCGTGAAATGAAGCGCGCGGGTTACCCGAAAAAGGGCTGACACCCGCTGCTTTAAGGCGGCAGGCGCCGATTGCCTGCCGCCCACGTTCACGCTCACGCTTCTGCCGGCTCGGAGTCAACATGAACACCTCAACCCTCACCCCACGCACCGCTGCGGCCGATGACAAATCGTCCGTCAAAGGCAGCGTCACCAAGCCCGGCTGGTTTCTGGTCAGCCCTTCGGTGCTGTTGCTGCTGGTGTGGATGATCGTGCCGCTGGGCATGACCATCTACTTTTCGCTGATCCGCTACAACCTGCTCAACCCCGGCGAAAACGAATTCGTCGGGCTGGAGAACTTCGAATTCTTCGTCACCGACGCCGGCTTTCTGCCCGGCGCCATGAACACGCTGTTGCTGGTCGGTAGCGTGCTGGCCATCAGCGTGATCCTCGGCGTACTGATCTCGGCGCTGCTGGAGGCCAGTGAATTCCTCGGTCGCGGCATCGTCCGCGTGCTGCTGATTTCGCCGTTCTTCATCATGCCGACGGTCAGCGCGCTGATCTGGAAGAACCTGATTTTCCACCCGGTGTCCGGCATCCTCGCCTGGGTCTGGAAGCTGTTCGGCGCCCAGCCGGTGGACTGGCTGGCCAATTACCCGATGCTGTCGATCATCATCATTGTGTCGTGGCAGTGGCTGCCCTTCGCGATCCTGATTCTGATGACCGCCATGCAGTCCCTGGATCAGGAACAGAAAGAAGCGGCGCGTCTGGATGGTGCCGGCCCGATCGCGATCTTCTGGCACCTGACCCTGCCGCACCTGGCGCGCCCGATCGCCGTGGTGGTGATGATCGAAACGATCTTCCTGCTCTCGGTGTTTGCCGAAATCTTCACCACCACCAATGGCGGCCCGGGCTTCGCTTCGACCAATCTGGCGTACCTGATCTACAACCAGGCACTGCTGCAATTCGACGTGGGCATGGCATCGGCAGGCGGTTTGATTGCCGTCGTGATCGCCAACATTGCCGCAATCATCCTGGTACGGATGATCGGCAAAAACCTCACCGACAAGTCTTGAGGGCAAGGCCATGATGACGCTCAAACAATCCCGTCGCCTGCAAAGTGCCCTGCTCGGCACCTTGTCGTGGCTGATCGCGGCGCTGATTTTCTTCCCGATCTTCTGGATGGTCCTGACCAGCTTCAAGACCGAGATCGACGCCTTCGCCACGCCGCCGCAGTTCATTTTCACGCCGACCCTGGAAAACTACCTGCACATCCAGGAGCGCAGTGACTACTTCCACTTCGCCTGGAACTCGATCCTGATCTCCTTCAGCGCGACCATCCTGTGCCTGCTGATCGCGGTGCCGGCGGCCTACTCCATGGCGTTTTTCGAAACCAAGCGCACCAAGGGCACGCTGCTGTGGATGCTCTCCACCAAGATGCTGCCGCCGGTGGGCGTGCTGATGCCGATCTACCTGCTGGCCAAGACCTTTGGCCTGCTGGATTCGCGCATCGCGCTGATCGTGATCTACACGCTGATCAACCTGCCGATCGTGGTATGGATGATTTACACCTACTTCAAGGACATTCCCGGGGAGATTCTCGAAGCCTCGCGGCTGGACGGCGCCACCACGCGTCAGGAAATCTTTCGCGTGCTGATCCCGATCTGCAAGGGCGGGCTGGCCTCGACGGCGCTGCTGTCACTGATCCTGTGCTGGAACGAGGCGTTCTGGTCGCTGAACTTGACTTCATCGAATGCCGCGCCCCTGACTGCGCTGATCGCCTCGTATTCAAGCCCTGAAGGCTTGTTCTGGGCCAAGTTGTCGGCGGTGTCGACCCTGGCCTGCGCGCCGATCCTGATCTTCGGCTGGATCAGCCAGAAACAACTGGTTCGCGGTCTGTCGTTTGGTGCCGTGAAATAACCGAAACATGAGGGTTCCCACGCTCTGCGTGGTAACCAGCGACCGGACGCTCCGCGTCCAAAGCGCCGACGCAGAGCGTCAAGGGCGGCGTTACCACGCAGAGCATGGGAACGATCCCGCCGTTGATGATTTCGACATTTTGAAGAATAAAACTGGAGCCCATCATGGCTAACCTGACAATCAGAAATCTGCAAAAAGGCTTTGACGGCCACCAGATCATCAAAGGCATCGACCTGGACGTGAAGGATCGCGAATTCGTGGTCTTCGTCGGTCCGTCGGGCTGTGGCAAATCCACCCTGCTGCGCCTGATCGCCGGCCTGGAAGACGTCACCAGCGGCAGCATCGAGCTGGATGGCCGCGAGATCACTCAGGTGACGCCCGCCAAGCGCGACCTTGCGATGGTGTTTCAGACCTACGCCCTGTACCCGCACATGACCGTTGGCAAAAATCTGTCGTTCGCACTGGACCTGGCGGGCACACCCAAGGCCGAGGTCAAGAAAAAGGTCGATGAAGCCGCGCGTATCCTCGAGCTCGGCCCGTTGCTGGAGCGCAAGCCCAAGCAGCTGTCGGGCGGTCAGCGCCAACGGGTGGCGATCGGTCGCGCCATCGTGCGCAACCCGAAAATCTTCCTGTTCGATGAGCCCCTGTCCAACCTCGACGCCGCCCTGCGGGTGCAGACCCGACTGGAGCTGTCGCGCCTGCACAAAGAGCTGCAGGCAACGATGATCTACGTCACCCACGATCAGGTCGAAGCCATGACCCTGGCCGACAAGGTGGTCGTGCTCAACGGCGGTCGCGTCGAACAAGTCGGCTCGCCGCTGGAGCTGTACCACCACCCGGCCAACCTGTTCGTCGCGGGCTTTCTCGGCACGCCGAAAATGGGCTTCCTCAAGGGCATCATCAGCGGCGTCCAGGCCTCGGCCTGCGAAGTCACCCTGGACGCCGGGACGAAAGTGCTGCTGCCTTTCACCAACGCGCAACAGAGCGTCGGCGACTCAGTAACGCTGGGCATTCGTCCCGAGCACCTGGAGCTGGCCAACGAAGGCGATTGCCAGTTGACCGTCATCGCCGACGTCAGCGAACGCCTCGGCAGCGACACCTACTGCCACGTGCGCACCACTTCCGGCGAGCCGCTGACCATGCGGATTCGCGGTGACTTGGCCAGCCAGTACGGCGAAACCCTGAAACTGCACTTGAACAGCGCGCACTGCCACCTGTTCGACGCCCAGGGCCAGGTCATCCGCCGCGCGCTGCAGGCCGCTGCCTGAGTCATCGCCCATCACAGAATTCGGGAACACCGTCATGAAACTGAACAAGCAGAACCTCTCCAACCTGGGCGCCGGCATTGCCATCCCCGCCTACTCCCTCGATGAGCGCCGCCAAGGCATCGCGCACATCGGCGTCGGCGGTTTCCACCGCGCCCACCAGGCGTTTTACACCGATGCGCTGATGTCCCTCGGCGCCAATGAAGGCAGCGGCGAAGGCCTGGACTGGGCCATCTGCGGGGTCAGCCTGCGCGAAGAAGACCGCGGCAACTTCGAGGCGCTGAAGGGCCAGGACTTCCTCTACACGCTGTTCGAACTGGGCGACACCCCGGACACCGAAACCCGCGTGATCGGCGCCATGAGCCAGATGCTCATGTCCACCGACAGTGACCTGGCGCTGATCGACAAACTCGCCAGCGCCGACATTCGCATCGTCTCGCTGACCATCACCGAAGGCGGCTACTGCATCGACGACAGCACCGGCGAATTCATGAGCCACTTGCCGCAGATCCAGTACGACCTCGAACACCCCGCCACGCCAAAAACCGTGTTCGGTTACCTGTGCGCCGCCCTGACCCGCCGCCGCGCGGAAGGCACACCGGCGTTCACCCTGATGTCGTGCGATAACCTGCCGCACAACGGCGCCGTGACACGCAAGGCCCTGCTCGCCTTCGCCCAGCTGCGCGACCCGGAACTGCACGACTGGATCGCTGAAAACGTCAGCTTCCCCAACGCCATGGTTGACCGCATCACGCCGATGACAAGCACCGCCCACCGCCTGCAGCTGCATGACCAGAAAGGCATCGACGACGCCTGGCCGGTGGTCTGCGAACCCTTCGTGCAATGGGTGCTGGAAGACAAGTTCGTCAACGGCCGCCCGGCCTGGGAGAAGGTCGGCGTGCAGTTCACCGACGACGTGACCCCGTACGAAGAAATGAAAATCAAGTTGCTCAACGGCAGCCACCTGGCGCTGACCTATCTGGGCGCGCTGAAGGGCTATCGCTTCGTCCACGAAACCATGAATGACCCGTTGTTCGTCGACTACATCCGCACCTACATGGACCTGGACGTCACCCCGCAACTGGCGCCGGTGCCGGGCATCGATTTGACTGAGTACAAACAGACCCTGATCGACCGCTTTTCCAATCAGGCCATCGCCGATCAGTTGGAGCGGGTGTGCTCCGACGGCTCGTCGAAATTTCCGAAATTCACCGTGCCGACCATCAACCGTTTGATCCTCGACGGCGGCAACATGGACCGCGCCTCGCTGGTGGTCGCGGCCTGGGCGCTGTACCTGCAGGGCAACCGCACGGGCGATTTCACCGGCGAGAACGGCGTGCCGTACACCGTGGTCGACCCGCGCGCGGACTTCTGCAAGGCGCTGGTGGCCGATGACGTGCTGGTCACTCAGCGGCTGCTTGAAGTGGAAGAAATCTTCGGCGCGGCGATTCCCCAGTCTGCCGAGTTCGTGGCATCGTTCGAGCACAACCTGAACAGCCTGAAAGAACTGGGCGTCAGCAAAACCCTGGAAAACCTGTTGGCGAAAACCGTCTGAGGTGGAACATGTTTCTCGGCATCGATTGCGGCACCCAAGGCACCAAGGCGATTGTTCTGGATGCGGTCAGCGGCAAGGTTCTGGGCGAAGGCTCGGGTGCGCACCACATGATCAGTGGCGCCAACGGTCGCCGCGAACAGGATGTGCAGGAATGGCTCGACGCGTTCGAGCAGGCGACGGCGGCGGCGTTGCAACAGGCTGGGGTGTCCGGCGCGGACATCGAGGCCATCGGTGTGTCCGGGCAGCAACATGGCCTGGTCATGCTCGATGACTCAGGCCAGGTGCTGCGCCCGGCGAAGCTGTGGTGCGACACCGAATCCACCCCGGAAAATGATCGCCTGCTGGCGTATCTGGGCGGTGAAGCCGGTTCGCTGGAGCGCTTGGGTATCGCCATCGCGCCGGGCTACACGGTCTCCAAACTGCTGTGGAGCAAAGAGCAGTTTCCCGAACTGTTCGCCCGCATCGACAAGATCCTGCTGCCCCACGACTACCTCAATTACTGGCTGACCGGCCGCAGCTGCAGCGAGTTCGGCGATGCCTCGGGCACCGGTTATTTCAACGTGCGCACCCGCGAGTGGGACCTCGACATTCTTCAGCACATCGATCCCAGTGGCCGGCTGGTCAATGCTTTGCCGGAACTGATCGAGGCGCATCAGCCGGTGGGCACGATTCTTCCTGCCATCGCCCAGCGGCTGGGCCTCAATCCGAACGCCATCGTCTCCAGCGGCGGCGGCGACAACATGATGGGCGCGATCGGCACCGGGAATATCGCACCGGGCTCGATCACCATGAGCCTGGGGTCATCGGGCACGGTCTACGCCTTCGCCGACGCCGGCAACGTCAGCGCGCAGCCGTCAGTGGCGACCTTCTGTTCCTCGTCGGGCGGCTGGCTGCCGTTGATCTGCACCATGAACCTGACCAACGCCACCAGTGCCATTCGCGAGCTGTTCGCCCTGGACATCGGCGCCTTCAACGCGGCGGTCGCCTCCTCACCGATTGGCGCCCAGGGTGTGCTCGTGCTGCCGTTCCTCAACGGCGAACGCGTGCCCGCCCTGCCCCACGCCACCGGCAGCATTCTCGGGCTGGACAGCACCAACCTGACCCAGGCCAACCTGTGCCGCGCGGTGGTCGAGGGCACCACCTTCGGGCTGCGCTACGGTCTGGACCTGTTGCGTGACAGCGGCATTAAAAGCGATAACATCCGCCTGATCGGCGGCGGCGCTAAAAGCGCGATCTGGCGGCAGATCGTCGCCGACATCATGGACACGCCGGTCATCTGCACCACCGGCACCGAAGCGGCGGCACTGGGCGCAGCAATTCAGGCGGCGTGGTGTCATTCCCACGCCGATGCCGGGGGTGTCGGCGACGGCGAATCGCTGCAGGCGCTGACCGAGCGTTGCGTCAGCCTCGATCCGGCCAGCGAAACCCGGCCGGTTGCCGAACACGTTACGGCGTATCAGGCGGTTTATCAGCACTATCGCACTCAATTGCAGGGCCTCTGACGGACAGCCCCGTCGGCCTTTATGGAGCAACTATGTATCTGGTCTGTGGCGAAGCACTGTTCGACTTTTTCTGTCAGCCGGACAGCGGACAAAGCAACAAAGTGGGTTATCAGGCCATCGCCGGCGGTTCGCCGTTCAACGTCGCCGTGGGGCTGCGCCGGCTGGGCATCGATGCCGGGTTCTTTGCCGGCATCTCCAGTGATTACCTGGGCAAGCGCCTGTTGAAAGTGCTGGCTGAAGAAGGCGTGCGCGATGACTTTCTCGTGCACATCGACGCGCCGACTACGCTGTCGATGGTCGCCGTGGGTGCCGACGGTTCGCCGCAGTACAGTTTTCGCGGCGAAGGCTGTGCCGACCGGATGCTGAGCGTTGAGAGTCTGCCCACGCTGGACGACAGCGTGCGGGGCCTGCATGTGGGTTCGTTCTCGCTGGTGGTGCAGCCGATCGCCGACGCGCTGCTGACGCTGGTTCGGCGGGAAAGCGGCAAGCGGCTGATTACCTTCGATCCCAACGTGCGGCTGAATCCGGCGCCGAGCATCGAGCTGTGGCGCGGTCAGGTGGCGAAGTTTGCCGAGCACGCGCACATCATCAAGGTCAGTGATGAGGACCTGGAGCTGTTGTATCCGCAGAAGGACGCGGCGGCGGTGGCCGAGGGCTGGCTGAAGGACAATTGCCAGTGGGTGATCATGACCCGCGGGCGTGAGGGCGCGACGATATTCACGCGGGCGCTGGGTACGTGGTCGGTGGCGGCGCGCAAGGTGGAGACGGTGGATACGGTGGGTGCCGGTGATACGTTTCAGGCGGCGCTGATTGCGTTTCTGACGGAGCGGGGTCTGGATGCGCCAGCTGCTCTGGCGGGCGTGGACCGGGAGACGCTGACGAAGATGCTGGAGTTTGCGGTGGCGGCAGCGGCGGTGACCTGTACGCGGGAGGGGCCGGATTTGCCCTATCGGGCGGAAGTCGTTTAGCGCCGAGCACTCTTAAAAGCAAAATCAAGATCAAGGGCGTCTGCCTGGGGGCAGACTGTTTCGCCTTCGGCGAGTTACTTGGAAAAGCACCCCAAGTAACCAAGGGTGCTTGCTCCTGGTTGGGTTCCTCCTTCGTCGGAATACCCTCACTCCGACGACGCTCCGTGGGCCCGCGCCGAACGGA
>NZ_JASCOY010000078.1:0-21451 GCF_029960075.1 Pseudomonas sp. PS02290 | reverse complement strand
TCACTCCGGTCTCGCTCCGTGGGCCCGCGCCGAACGGACATCCATGTCCTGACGGCGCTCTCGCCGCATCCATGCGGCTCGGCCCACTGCGCGAGACCTGCGTTCAGCCTGCACCCAAGTCGCGATTTGTGGTGTTTGGGCTATCGCGTAAAAGAGCAACGGCAAAGGCAAAAGCAAAAGCAAAAGCTTCCCGGCTGAAGCCGGTCCTACATTACGTATGCGGTCCAACAGCAGGCGCGCGGTGCTTTCAGTGGGACCGGCTTTAGCCGGGAAGCCTTTGATCTGCACTTGATCTTGATCTTCATACACATAACGCCCAGACAACGCCTATCGCGACTTGGGTGCAGGCCGAACGCAGACGACGGGGAGTGGGCCGAGCGGCATGGATGCCGCGAGAGCGCCGCTAGGGCATGGATGCCCGTTCGGCGCGGGCCCACGGAGCGTCGTCGGAGTGAGGGAACCCGACGAAGTCGGGCCAAACCGGGAGCAAGCACCCTTGGTTACTTGGGGACGGTGCGACTTTCGACTTTTCCAGGTAACTCGCCGGAGGCGAAATATCCGCCATTAGGCAGATCCAGTAAGCGCCACCGTGATCTCGAATTCTCACGTCGAAAGCAGCGCCAAACGTAGGACGAAAAAAAACGGCAGATCATTAAGCCCCAGGGCCGTCTGATCCACCGCTTTCGCCAGCTAGCCGGCGCTTGCAGGTCTTGCGCCCGTCTTCAGCGCGTCATCACGCTGAAAACGGGCAGGCAACCATCAACCTTCCAGATCACCCATCGCCGTGGTGTTGAAACCACCGTCGACGTACATGATCTCGCCACTGACACCGGACGCCAGGTCAGAGCACAGGAACGCGCCTGCGTTACCCACTTCTTCAATGGTCACGTTGCGACGCAGTGGAGTCTGCGCCTCGTTCGCCGCCAGCATTTTGCGGAAGTTCGAAATCCCCGAAGCCGCGAGGGTACGGATCGGGCCAGCCGATACTGCGTTGACGCGGGTACCTTCCGGGCCGAGGCTGCGGGCCAGGTAACGGACACCGGCTTCAAGGCTGGCCTTGGCCATACCCATCACGTTGTAGTTCGGCATGGTGCGCTCGGCGCCCAGGTACGACAGCGTCAACAGGCTGCCATTGCGGCCCTTCATCAGGTCGCGGCCGGCTTTGGCCAGGGCCACGAAGCTGTAAGCGCTGATGTCGTGAGCGATGCGGAAACCTTCACGGGTGGTGGCCTGGGTGAAGTCACCGTCCAGTTGGTCGCCCGGCGCGAAGCCCACGGAATGCACGATGCAGTCCAGGCCGTCCCACTTTTTGCTCAGTTCTTCGAAAACCTTGGCGATTTCTTCGTCGCTGGCGACGTCGCAAGGGAAGCACAGATCAGCGTTCGAACCCCAGCTCTCGGCGAATTCCTCGACGCGCTTCTTGAGTTTTTCGTTCTGATACGTGAAGGCAAGCTCAGCGCCCTCGCGGTGCATGGCGGCAGAGATACCGGATGCGATGGACAATTTGCTGGCGACACCGACGATCAGGACGCGCTTACCGGCGAGAAAACCCATTGTTTTGTTCCTCTTCAGGTTAATCGACAGCTGCCGGCGCCAAGAAGGCGGCCTCCAGCAGCTGCTGTGTATAAGGATGTTGCGGTGCGGCGAAGATGTCTTCTGCCACACCCTGTTCGACCACTTGGCCTTGTTTCACCACCATCAGTTGGTGGCTTAACGCCTTGACCACCGCCAGATCATGGCTGATGAACAAATACGTCAGGTTGTACTTGGTTTGCAGGGAGCGTAACAGCTCCACCACTTGACGCTGAACGGTGCGGTCGAGTGCCGACGTCGGCTCGTCCAGCAAAATCAGCGCCGGTTTTAACACTAATGCCCGGGCAATGGCGATCCTTTGCCGTTGTCCCCCGGAAAACTCATGGGGGTAGCGGTGCCGGGTCGCTGGATCAAGACCCACTTCCTTGAGCGCTTCGACCACCGCCGCTTCCTGCTCCACCGGCGTGCCCATCTTGTGGATCCGCAGGCCTTCGCCAACGATGTCACACACCGACATGCGCGGGCTAAGGCTGCCGAACGGGTCCTGAAACACCACCTGCATCTGTCGCCGCAGCGGCCTGACCTGATGCTGATTCATTCCCGCCAGCGATTGCCTTTGAAAGCGTATCTCGCCTTCGCTGCGAATCAACCGCAGGATCGCCAGGCCCAGCGTCGATTTGCCCGAGCCGCTCTCGCCGACAATCCCCAGCGTCTGGCCCTTGGGCAGACTGAAGTGAATGCCGTCGACGGCCTTGACGTGATCGACTGTGCGCTTGAACACGCCTTTCTTGATCGGAAACCAGACCCGCAGGTCTTCGACTTCCAGCATCGGCGCGCCCGGCGGATTGTTCGCCGGCCCGCCTTTGGGCTCGGCGCTGAGCAGTTCACGGGTGTACGGATGCTGCGGCGCGCGGAACAGCTCTTCGCACGATGCCTGTTCGACGATGCAACCGCGCTGCATGACACATACGCGGTTGGCAATTTGCCTGACGACGTTCAAATCGTGGCTGATCAGCAGCAAGGCCATGCCCAGCCGGGCCTGCAATTCCTTGAGCAGCTCGAGGATTTTCAGCTGCACGGTGACGTCCAGCGCGGTGGTCGGCTCATCGGCGATCAGCAGCTCGGGCTCGTTGGCCAAGGCCATCGCAATCATCACCCGCTGGCGCTGGCCGCCAGACAGCTCGTGGGGCAAGGCTTTCAGGCGCTTGGCCGGTTCCGGAATCCCCACCAGCTCCAGCAGCTCCAGCGTGCGCCGCGTCGCGGCTTTGCCGGTCAGGCCCTTGTGCAGGCCGAGCACTTCGTTGATCTGTTTTTCGATGGACTGCAGCGGGTTCAGCGAGGTCATCGGCTCCTGGAAGATCATCGCGATGCGATTGCCGCGAATGCCCCGCAGGCGTTTCTCACTGACTGTCAGCAGGTCATCACCGGCGTAGCGAATCGTCCCGGTCGGGTGGCGCGCCAGCGGGTAGGGCAGCAATCGCAGAATCGAATGGGCGGTGACTGACTTGCCCGATCCGCTTTCGCCGACCAGCGCCAGGGTTTCGCCCTTGCGGATGTCGAAGCTGATGCCTTCGACCACCCGCTGCACGCTGTTGCCGTTCACGAACTCGACGGAGAGGTCGCGGATCTCGACCAGATTGTCCTGACTCATCTCATTTCCTCGGGTCGAATGCGTCGCGGGCGGATTCGCCGATGAACACCAGCAGGCTCAGCATGATCGCCAGCACGGCGAAGGCGCTTATGCCCAGCCACGGCGCCTGCAGGTTGGATTTGCCTTGCGCGACCAGTTCGCCCAGGGAAGGCGAGCCGGCGGGCAGGCCGAAGCCGAGGAAGTCCAGCGCGGTCAGCGTGCCGATCGCGCCGGTGAGAATGAACGGCATGAAGGTCATGGTCGAGACCATTGCGTTGGGCAGGATGTGGCGGAACATGATTGCGCCGTTCTCCATGCCCAGCGCCCGGGCGGCGCGCACGTATTCCAGGTTGCGGCCACGCAGAAACTCGGCGCGCACCACGTCCACCAGGCTCATCCACGAAAACAGCAGCATGATTCCCAGCAGCCACCAGAAGTTGGGCTGGACGAAGCTGGCGAGGATGATCAGCAAATACAGCACCGGCAACCCGGACCAGATCTCCAGGAAGCGCTGGCCGATCAGATCGACCCAGCCGCCGTAAAAGCCCTGCAGCGCCCCGGCGATCACGCCGATGATCGAACTGAGGATCGTCAGCGTCAGGGCGAACAGCACCGACACGCGGAAGCCGTAGATCACGCGCGCCAGCACGTCACGGCCCTGATCGTCAGTGCCCAGCAGGTTCTCCCGCGAAGGCGGGGCAGGGGCCGGGACCTTCAGGTCGTAGTTGATGCTCTGGTAGCTGAACGGAATCGGTGCCCATAGCGTCCAGCCGTCTTTCGCTGCCAGCAGCTCCTTGATGTACGGGCTTTTGTAGTTGGCTTCCAGCGGGAATTCGCCGCCAAAGGTGGTTTCCGGGTAGCGCTTGAACACCGGGAAGTACCACTCGCCGTCGTAGCGCACGGCCAGCGGCTTGTCGTTGGCGATGAGCTCGGCGCCCAGGCCGGCGCCGAACAGGATCAGAAACAGCCACAGCGACCACCAGCCACGCTTGTTGGCCTTGAAGCGTTCGAAACGGCGTCGATTGAGAGGGGACAGCGTCATATCAATGATCCCTGCGGTCGAAGTCGATGCGTGGGTCAACCAGCGTGTAGGTCAGGTCGCCGATCAGTTTCACCACCAGCCCCAGCAGGGTGAAGATGAACAGGGTGCCGAACACCACCGGGTAATCACGGTTGATCGCGGCTTCAAAGCTCATCAGGCCTAGGCCGTCGAGGGAAAAGATCACTTCCACCAGCAGGGAACCGGTGAAGAAGATGCCAATGAACGCCGACGGGAAACCCGCGATCACCAGCAGCATGGCGTTGCGGAATACGTGGCCGTAGAGCACGCGGCGCTGGGTCAGTCCCTTGGCTTTGGCTGTGATCACGTACTGCTTGCCGATCTCATCGAGAAAGCTGTTTTTCGTCAGCAGGGTCATGGTGGCGAAGTTGCCGATGACCAGCGCGGTGATCGGCAGCACCAGGTGCCAGAAGTAGTCGCCCACTTTGCCCAGCCAGCTCATCTCATCAAAGTTGCTCGACGTTAATCCGCGCAACGGGAACCAGTCGAAATAGCTGCCGCCGGCGAATACCACGATCAGCAGGATGGCGAACAGGAACGCCGGGATGGCGTAGCCGACGATGATCGCCGAGCTGGTCCAGACGTCGAAATGGCTGCCGTGTCGCGTGGCTTTGGCGATCCCCAGGGGGATCGACACCAGGTACATGATCAGCGTGCTCCACAGCCCGAGGGAGATCGACACCGGCATCTTCTCGACGATCAGGTCGATGACCTTGGCGTCGCGAAAGAAGCTGTCGCCGAAATCCAGCCGGGCGTAGTTCTTGACCATGATCCACAAGCGTTCCGGCGCCGATTTGTCGAAGCCGTACATGTGCTCGATTTCTTTGATCAAACTCGGGTCCAGGCCCTGGGCGCCGCGATAGGTCGAGCCGGCCACCGAGACTTCCGCGCCGCCGCCCGCGATGCGGCTGGTGGCGCCTTCGAAGCCTTCGAGCTTGGCGATCATCTGCTCCACCGGACCGCCCGGTGCCGCCTGGATGATGACGAAGTTGATCAGCAGAATGCCGAACAGGGTCGGGATGATCAGCAGCAAGCGCCGCAGGATGTAGGCCAGCATGTTATTGCTCCGTGCCTTTTGATGACTCGGCGTCGGCCGGCACTTGATCTGGCGGGACTTGCACGGGAATGGCCGGCGTCGCGTCGGGTTTGACCCACCAGGTCACGGTGCCGATATCGTACAGCGGGGTTTTTCCCGGGTGGCCCAGGTGATCCCAGTACGCCACGCGCCAGGTCTTGATGTGCCAGTTCGGGATCACGTAGTAGCCCCACAGCAGCGCGCGATCGAGGGCGCGAGTGTGATCGATCAGGCTCTGGCGCGAGTCAGCGTTGATCAGGCCGTTCACCAGCGTGTCCACCGCCGGGTCCTTGAGGCCGATCACGTTGTAGCTGCCCGGTTTGTCGGCGGCGGAGGAGTCCCAGTATTCGCGCTGTTCGTTACCCGGCGAGCTCGATTGCGGGAAACTGCCGACGATCATGTCGTAGTCCCGTGAGCGGCGGCGGGTGATGTACTGGGAGACGTCGACCCGACGGATTTCCAGGTCAATGCCGATGTCGGCCAGGTTGCGTTTGTACGGCAGCAACACCCGCTCGAATTCGGTCTGGGCGAGCAAAAACTCGATGGTGACGGGCTTGCCTTCGGTGTCGACCATCTTGTCGCCGACGATCTTCCAGCCGGCTTCCTTGAGCAACTGGAACGCCTTGCGCTGTTGCTCGCGGATAATCCCGCTGCCATCGGTGACCGGCAGTTTGAATTCCTCGCTGAACACCGATTCCGGCAGCTTGCCGCGCAGAGGTTCGAGAATCTTCAGCTCGGCAGGCGTCGGCAGGCCTTTAGCGCCCATGTCGGAATTGTCGAAATAGCTTTTGGTACGGGTGTAGCTGCCGAAGAACAGCTGCTTGTTGGTCCACTCGAAGTCGAGCAACAGGCTGAGGGCCTGACGCACGCGCACGTCCTGGAACATCGGCTTGCGCAGATTGAAGATAAAGCCCTGCATGCCCTGGGGGTTGCCGTTGGGAATTTCTTCCTTGATCAGACGGCCCTGTCTGACAGCCGGAACGTCATAGGCCGTCGCCCAGTTCTTCGCCGCCATTTCCTGCCAGTAGTCGAAGGCGCCGGCTTTCAGTGCTTCGAGCGCCACCGTGTTGTCGCGGTAGTAGTCGGTGGACAACCGGTCGAAGTTGTAGAAGCCCTTGTTGATCGGCAGGTCCTTGCCCCAGTAATCCTTGACCCGCTCGTAGCGCACCGAGCGCCCGGCCTTGACCTCGACCACCTTGTACGGCCCGCTGCCCAGCGGAATTTCCAGGTTGCCCTTGCTGAAGTCGCGGGTAGCCCACCAATGTTTTGGCAGTACCGGCAACTGGCCGAGGATCAGCGGCAGTTCGCGGTTATCGTTGTGCTTAAACTTGAACAGCACCGTGGTCGGGTTTTCGGCGACGGCCTGATCAACGTCCGCGTAATAGCTGCGGTACAGCGGCGAGCCGTCCTTGATCAGGGTCTCGAAGCTGAACACCACGTCTTCGGCGCGAACCGGATGGCCGTCGTTGAATTTCGCTTCGGGGCGTAGATAGAAACGCACCCAGCTGTTGTCCGGGGCCTTTTCGATCTTGCCGGCAATCAGGCCGTATTCGGTGAACGGCTCGTCCAGGCCCTGGCGGGCGAGGGTGTCGTAGATCAGGCCGATGTCGTCGGCAGGCACGCCCTTGCTGATGAATGGGTTGAGGCTGTCGAAGCCGCCAAAACCGGCGCTGCGCAGAATCCCGCCTTTGGGCGCGTCCGGGTTCACGTAATCGAAATGCTTGAAGTCCGCCGGGTATTTCGGCGCTTCGTTGTACAGGGTGATGGCGTGTTGCGGGGCCGCGTGGGCTGCACCGGTCACGCCCAGCAGCAGCGGGGCCAGCACGAACGGACTCAGAAACAGGCCGCCGGCGCGGGTCAGGGAGCGCAGGGCAGTCATTGGGTTTTCTCCGAAGGCTTGAGCCACCACGCACGCAGGCCCAGGGTGTAGGGCGGGGTGGTGACCATGGCGAACCGGTTGCGGTACGCCAGACGATGATTATTGAGGTACCAGTTGGGGATCATGTAGTGCTGCCACAGCAACACGCGATCCAGGGCGCGGGTGGCCGCCACCTGGTCATCCCGGGTTTTTGCCGCCAGCAACTGGTTGAGCAGGTTGTCGACCACCGGGTTGGCAACACCCGCGTAATTTTTGCTGCCTTTGATGTTGGCCTGGCTGGAATGGAAATACTGCCATTGCTCCAGCCCCGGACTGAGGGTCTGGTTCAGGGTCATCAGAATCATGTCGAAATCGAACTGGTCCAGCCGCTGTTTGTATTGGGCGCGGTCGACGGTGCGCAGGTGCGCGTCGACGCCGATCCGCGTGAGGTCTTCGATGTAAGGCTGCAGGATTCGTTCTAGGTTGGGATTGACCAGAAGTATTTCGAAACGCAACGGCTGCCCTGCGCTGTTGGTCAAGCCGCGCTCGGTGAATGTCCAGCCCGCGTCGGCCAGCAGCCCCAGCGCCTTGCGAATGGAATCCCGGGGCACGCCGCCGCCGTCGGTTTTCGACACTTCGAAGGGCTGGGTGAACAGCTTGGCCGGCAGTTGCTCGCGGTAGGGCGCGAGCATGAGGAATTCGCGGCCGGCGGGCAGTCCGCTGGAAGTGAATTCGCTGTTGGGGTAGTAGCTCGTCGAGCGCATGTAGGCGTCGTTGAACAGCGTGCGGTTGGTCCACTCGAAGTTGAACATCAGCCCCAAGGCTTCGCGCACGCGGATGTCGGCGAACGCGCCGCGACGGGTGTTCATGAACAGCCCTTGGGTCTGGGTGGGGATCTGGTGCGGGATTTGCGCCTTGATCACCTTGCCCTCAGTCACCGCCGGGAAGTCATAACCGGTGAGCCAGTTTTTCGCCTGATGCTCGATGTAGATGTCGAACTCACCGGCCTTGAACGCTTCGAACGCCACGTCGGCGTCGCGGTAGAACTCCACTTCCACTCGGTTGAAGTTGTACTTGCCGCGATTGACCGGCAGGTCCTTGCCCCAGTAATCCTTCACGCGTTCAAACACCAGACTGCGCCCCGGCCGCACCTGGGTGATGCGATAGGGGCCGCTGCCCAACGGAGGCTCGAAGGAGGTGGCCTTGAAGTCGCGGTTCTTCCAGTAATGCTGCGGCAGAACCGGCAGCTCGCCGAGGCGCAGAATCAGTAATGGATTGCCGGAGCGCTTGAACACGAAACGAATGCGGTGGCGGTTGAGGATGTCCACCCGCTGCACTTCCTGCAACGCGGTGCGGTACTGCGGATGACCGTCCTTAAGCAGCGTTCTGTAGGAAAACGCCACGTCGTAGGCGGTAATCGGCTTGCCGTCGTGGAAGCGTGCTTCGGGGCGCAGGTTGAACACCACCCAGCTGCGGTCGTCGCTGTACTCGACGGTTTTGGCGATCAGGCCATAACTGGAGGTCGGTTCATCACCGGAGGGGTCGTACTGGCCGGTGCCGACCATCAGCGGTTCGTTCAGCTCGCTGACGCCATACTGGCCGAAGTTGGGCGTCGAAATCGGGCTGCTGCCCTTGAAGGTGTAGGGGTTGAGGGTATCGAACGTGCCGTTGGCCATGATTCGCAGGGTGCCAGCCTTCGGCGCCTCAGGATTGACCCAGTCGAAATGCGTGAAGCTGGCAGGGTACTTGAGGACGCCGAATTGTGCGTAACCATGGCTTTCGCTGATGGTCGCGGCGGCTGTCGTGCTCAAGACCAGGCTGAAAGTCAGCAGCAGGTGACGTATCAAGTCGGCGGTCGATCCAGGCAGCGGTCGGTCACAGTAACAGCTTGTATCGGCTGGAAAAAGGGTGGTGGGGGCGGCTGGAGGGTGCCGACCTTGGCGAGAGCCTGTGGGAGCAAGGTGGCTCCCACGAGGTCGCGGCGAGCGCTAGATCAATGGGGCAAATAAACCGTTAACGTCTGCCCTGGCTTGAGCGCCTGGCCGCTGCGCGGATTCCAGCGCTTGAGGTGCTGCATTTCGACGTTGAAGCGCTTGGCGACGAGGTACATCGAATCGCCTTTCTGAATCTTGTACTGCATCGACTTCTTGCCGGCGTCCTCGCCCCTGGCGCTGCTGTCGGCCTTGGCCACGGCACGGGAGCTGGCTTTCGCCGGTTTGCTGTTGTCCTGCATGACCAGCGTCTGGCCGACCTTAAGGTTCTGGCCGGACAGCTTGTTCCAGTGCTGCAAATCCTTGACGTCGACCTTATTGATACGCGCGATCTGCACCAGGTTGTCGCCCTTTTTCACCCTGTAGCTGCGGGTGCGCGCGGGCTTCTCGTCCACCTCGGCGACTTCCTCAAACACCGGCATCGCGTACTGCATGCCCGGTTGCACCGGAATCGTCAGCGCCTGGCCGCGTTTCACCTGGTTGCCGGACAGCTTGTTAATGTCCTTGAGGGTGCTGGTCGAGACCTTGTAGCGGCTGGCGATGCTGGCCAGGCTGTCGCCCGGGCGTACGCGGTATTGCTGCCAGTCGACCAGCTCTTCGGGCTTCATGTTCGACAGGTTCGCCGTCAGCAACTGGGATTTTGACGTGGGCACCAGCAAGTGCTGAGGGCCGTCGATGGTCAGGCGCTTCTTGAACGCAGGGTTGAGCTGCACCAGCTCGTCTTCGTCGATGTTCGCCATGGCGGCGACTTTCGACAGGTCCATGCGCTGATTCAGCTCGACCACCTGGAAGTACGGCTTGTTGTCGATCGGGTTGAGGTTGACGCCATAGGCGTCCGGCGACATGACCACCTGGGACAGCGCCAGCAGTTTCGGCACGTAGTCGCGGGTCTCCTGCGGCAGCGGCAGGTTCCAGTAATCGGTGGGCAGGTTGAGCTTTTCGTTGCGTTCGATGGCGCGGCTGACCGTGCCTTCGCCGGCGTTATAGGCTGCCAGTGCCAGCAGCCAGTCGCCGTTGAACATGTCGTGCAGCTTGGTCAGGTAATCCAGAGCTGCCGTGGTGGACGCCGTGATGTCGCGGCGGCCGTCGTAGAAATTGGTCTGGCGCAGGTTGAAGTAGCGGCCGGTGGACGGAATGAACTGCCAGATCCCCGCCGCATCGCTGCGCGACAAGGCCATCGGGTTGTAGGCGCTCTCGATCACCGGCAGCAGCGCCAGCTCGAGGGGCATGTTGCGCTCTTCCAGTCGCTCGACGATGTAGTGCATGTACAAGCTGCCGCGGTTACCGGCCGTTTCGAGAAACGACGGGTTGTTCGCGTACCAGAGGCGTTGCTGATCGATGCGCGGGTTGAGGTCGTTGCCGTCTTGCAGCTGGAAACCCTGACGCATGCGCTCCCAGACATCATGGGGCGGGGCCAGCGGCACGGGTTTGCGCGCGATATAAACAGGTTTCGGTTTGGTGCTGGCGACGGGGTGACCGGCGCTGGCGCCGTTGCCGGATTCCAGGCCGCCGGTGCTCTGGCAGCCTGCCAGTGTCGCGCTCGCGACCACCGCGATTGCCTGGGCCAACCGAGTCAATGTGTCGGAATTGAAGGTTTTACGTATAGATGACGACATTGGCTGGGGGATAGTTCCAGGCGAAAATGTCGGGCGATTCTAGAAAGTGGCTGCTGAACGGTCAACCTTTCAGAATTTCCGTGCTGATTCGCCGCCTGTTTAGAACTTATCTTTCCATGCCCGCAGCGCCGCAAAGACCTCTGTGGACGTTGCGTTGTGGGTTCCGCTCCGTTCGTCTGCTTTTTGTTTCACGGAGATGACGGAGGCTCGCAGAAACGGATTGGTCTTGCGCTCGAGCGCCAGCGTCGACGGCACGCTGATGCGGTTTTGCGCACGCCATTGCGTCACTTGCTCGAAGCGCTGCAGCACGTCGGCATTCTCCGGCTCGACCGCCACGGCAAAGCGCAGATTGCTCAGTGTGTATTCGTGGGCGCAGTAGACGAGGGTGCTGTCCGGCAGCTCGGCGAGCCGGCTCAGGGAGTGATGCATCTGCTGCGGGGTGCCCTCGAACAACCGGCCGCAACCGGCAGCGAACAGCGTGTCGCCGCAGAACAGCAGCGGCTGTTGCGCGTCGGCGTGGTAAAAGGCGATGTGGCCCAGGGTGTGGCCGGGGACTGCATGGACGGCAAATGTCAGGCCGAGTACGGTGAGCTGGTCGTTGTCGGACAGGGCCACGTCCCGCGCCGGAATCTTCTCATTGGCCGGGCCGTAGACCCTGGCGCCGGTGAGCGTTTTAAGTTGCGCGACGCCGCCGGTGTGGTCCGCGTGGTGATGGGTGATGAGAATGTCGGTCAGGCGCCAGTCCGGGTTGCGTTCCAGCCAGGCAATGACGGGGGCAGCATCACCCGGGTCAACCACGGCGCAGCGCTTGACGGCATTGTCTTGTAACAACCAGATGTAGTTATCGCTGAAAGCGGGCAGGGCATCGACCTGTATCATGGCGCGGTTCGCTTGGCTGGAAACATAGAGAAGCATCTTAGGGTCTGAACAGACTCGAGGCGAGTCTCTATCGCAATGACCCTCTCATGGAGACCGGAAATGACCGATGAAGCGTTCGCCCAGGCCGATCCTGAATGGCTTGAGCTGATCAGCGCCGCCCGCGACTGGCTGTCCGGGGCCCTGGGGCAGTTGTTGCTGGAAGAAGAAAGCCGCGTGCTGGAGCAAGAGCTCGAACGTTTTTTTGGCGGCTATCTGGTGCATTACGGCCCGTCGGCACAAACGCCGCCAGCGGCGAAGCAAGTGCAGCGCAACGTGCGGCTGGGCGCGCCGTTGCCGGGCGTTGAAATTGTCTGCGAAGAGCAGGCCTGGCCGTTGAGCGAGCACGCCGCCGATGTGGTGGTCATGCAGCATGGCCTGGATTTCTGCCTGTCGCCCCACGGCCTGTTGCGCGAAGCCGCCAGCAGCGTGCGTCCCGGCGGGCACCTGGTGATCGTCGGGATCAATCCCTGGAGCACCTGGGGCATTCGTCATTTCTTTGCCAACGATGCCTTGCGCAGGGCCCGCTGCATCTCGCCTTCACGGGTCGGCGACTGGCTCAACCTGCTGGGCTTCGCGCTGGAGAAACGCCGCTTCGGGTGCTATCGTCCGCCGCTCGCTTCGCCCAAGTGGCAGGCCCGTCTGGCCGGACTCGAACGTCTCGGCGATGGCTGGCAAAGTCCCGGCGGCGGCTTCTATCTATTGATCGCGCGCAAGATGAGTGTCGGATTGCGGCCTGTGCGCATGCCGCGTCGCGAGCCGATGGGCAAACTGCTGCCGTTGCCCATGGCCAAGGTCAATCGGCGCACGCCCGAGCCTTGATTGTCCGGCCGGCGCCACGCTTTCTCAATTTTCTGGAAACATCGTAATGAGCGATACCGTAGAACTCTTCACCGATGGCGCCTGCAAGGGCAACCCGGGCCCTGGCGGCTGGGGTGCGTTGCTGGTGTGCAAAGGCGTTGAAAAAGAACTCTGGGGCGGTGAAGCCAACACCACCAATAACCGCATGGAGCTGCTCGGCGCCATTCGCGGCCTGGAAGAGCTGAAGCGGCCATGTGAAGTGATCCTGGTGACCGACTCGCAGTACGTGATGAAAGGCATCACCGAGTGGATGACCAACTGGAAGAAGCGCGGCTGGAAGACAGCGGCGAAAGAACCGGTTAAAAACGCCGATTTGTGGAAGCAGCTGGACGAGCAGGTCAGCCGGCACAACGTGAGCTGGAAGTGGGTGCGCGGGCATATCGGCCATCCCGGCAACGAACGCGCCGACCAGTTGGCGAACCGTGGGGTGGATGAAGTGCGCGGTATCAAGCACGGCTGATGGCTGAGTCCTGCGCGAAATCTCCGTCGTCCAGATGCTGCGCGGTCGTGGAGCAAACACGGACCCTTTGGGAGTGAGCTTGCTCACGAATGCGGCATTCCGGCTGCTAGAGATTGAGTGGAGGCACTGACCTCTTCGCGAGCAAGCTCGCTCCCACACTGGCAGGTGCGGTCTGGCAAGGCCGCCCACATCCCAAAACCCCCATGCTAATATCCGCGCCTGAAGCTGAGGCGGTAGGCAATGACTGTACAAAACATCATCACTGAACGAAGGGTTGTCCTCGATACCGAGACCACCGGTATGCCCGTCACCGATGGCCATCGGGTCATCGAAATCGGCTGCGTCGAGCTGGTTGGCCGGCGTCTGACCGGGCGGCATTTCCACGTTTACCTGCAACCGGACCGGGAGAGTGACGAGGGCGCCATTGGCGTTCACGGCATCACCGACCAGTTCCTGATCGGCAAACCGCGTTTCGCCGAAGTCGCCGACGAATTCTTCGAGTTCATCAAAGGCGCTCAGCTGATCATCCACAACGCGGCGTTCGACGTCGGCTTTCTGAACAACGAATTCGCCCTGATCGGCCAGCACGATCGCGCCAACCTCAGCAGCTACTGCACCATCCTCGACACGTTGGCCATGGCCCGCGAGCGGCATCCGGGCCAGCGCAATAGCCTCGACGCCCTGTGCAAACGCTACGACGTCGACAACTCCGGCCGCGAACTGCACGGCGCCTTGCTCGACTCCGAGATTCTCGCGGAAGTCTATCTGGCGATGACCGGTGGCCAGACGACCCTGTCGCTGGCCGGCAACAACGATGGAGAGGGCGGCGCTGATCGTCCTTCCGAGATCCGCCGGATCGCCAACCGCACGCCGGGCCGCATCATCGTCGCCAGCGAGGCCGAGCTGGCGGAGCACGAAGCGCGTCTGGCCGTGATCGCCAAATCCGCCGGTGCCCCGGCCCTGTGGACTCAGTTGCTCGAAGCGCAGACTCAGGCCGAAGCCTGACGATGGCAGCGGCGTTCAAGGCCCTGCTTGCGCCAGGCAGCGGCCTTGAGAGAAGGTGGTGTCGATCCGGTAATGGTGCAGGAGGCCCATGGTGAACACGTCCAGCCCGACTTTCAGCATTCGTGTCGCTGACGAGTGCTTCGAGGATTACATCCTCAACAGCGAATTCACGTTCACCGTTACCGGTTATGCCCGGGTGCAGATCGGCGAGCCCGTGGCGCAGTGGCCCGTCGAACCTGTCGAGCCCTACCTGAAAAACTACGGTATCGATTCCGAAGAGTTCTGCCATTATCGGGACGCCGCCGACAGCACTGTGCTGGTGGCCTGGCTCGATGAACAGCCGGTCGGGCATGTGGTGGTCAGCCAGCACTGGAACGGTTTCGCCCACATCGATGAGCTGGCAGTCGACAACGGCGCGCGGCGCAATGGCGTGGCGCAAAAGCTGCTGGACGTGGCGCAGTTCTGGAGCCGCAAGCGTGGTCTGCCGGGCATTACCCTGGAAACCCAGAACAATAATCTGGCGGCGTGTCGGTTATATGAGCGCTACGGATTTGTGGTCGGCGGGGTGGATCATCTGCGTTATCGCGCGATAGATCCGGGTACGCAAGAGGCGGCGATTTTCTGGTATCTGCTGTTCGACGGGCCTGTCGTCGATTGAAGCTGCAAGCCCGTATGGCCTGACTCGTGGCCGCGCGACGTGAGCGGCCTGTGTGTAAAGAGCCGGGCTTGCAGCAGCGCCTCAGCGCTCTCTTGTCAGTACGACCTTGCTTTGAATCAACTCGAATTCCTCTCCGCTCAAGTGCTTGACGCGGTCGCCAATGGCCAGGCGATAAGTTGAAACGGGCTCCTTGCCATCAGCCTCATCGGGCTGTGATTCACGGAATTCATGCACCGAGTAAACGCGTCCCTCCGCGTCCCGCGCATGAAATTGCCCAACTAGAACTGAAGCCATTTGCTTTGTAACCTCTGGAAATAACTGCTCGTTTTCGCTCGCATCCTAACACCGCGAGTGAATAAACCGTGTCCGCTTGTAAGGTAATTCCCAAATTTCTATCAGGACCTTATTCGCCTAAGGCAGTCAGACCGCGGTTTTCAGGGGGAGTTTTCGGCCCTCGGAAAAATAGTCGCGAGCGACGGTCGCGCGGCCCGCGCGACGCACATGCGCCGATAACCCACGCTACAGCATCGAACCCTTCGATGATTAGCAACGGAAAAACAACACAGAATTGCGCACCTGTTTCATCTATAACTGTTATCTCCTCCAACAGCAGAAGGTCCGTTTCATGAGCCAGGTTCATTCGATTGCAGTCATCGTCGGCAGCTTGAGGAAAGATTCCATCAACCGCAAAGTGGCCCGTGCACTGGCCGAACTGGCGCCGCCAAGCCTGAAACTGAGCATCGTCGAAATTGGCGACCTGCCGCTCTATAACGAAGACATCGACCATGATTCGCCGCCCGCCGCGTACACCGCCTTTCGTGAAGCCTTGCAGGGGGCAGACGGCTTTCTGTTCGTTACCCCGGAATACAACCGCTCGGTGCCGGGCGCGCTGAAGAACGCCATCGACGTCGGCTCGCGCCCCTACGGCAAAAGCGCGTGGGGCAGTGCGAAGCCGGCGGCGGTGGTCAGCGTTTCGCCGGGCGCCATCGGCGGTTTTGGCGCCAACCAGCACCTGCGCCAGTGCTTCGTGTTCCTCGACGTGCTGTGCATGCAGCAGCCGGAAGCGTACCTGGGCAACGCGGGCACCTTCTTTGACGAACAGGGCAAGCTGAACGAGAAAACCCGCCCGTTCCTGCAGAACATCATCGACGCCTTCGCCGGGCACGTTGAGCGCACGTCGAAAGCCTGATCGGCTGGACTGTCTTCCGATGAAAAGGCCTGCACGCCACTCTACGTGCAGGCCTTTCGCATTCATGGCCGGACGTCGCCGCGTCTTCGCCATTCAATCCTGAATTTCCCTCCCCGTGTACAGCGTTATGTACCGCAGTTGCGGTGGATTTCTTCCCTACGCTCCCAGCCTTTCCTGCCCCTGCCTGGCCGATGCCAGCCGCGGGCGTTTGTGCTCAAGGAGCTGCAATGCCTACCGTTACCACCACGTACTTCAACAGCGCGTCACTGCGACAGCGCTTTCTCGACGAAGTCGACCGCGCCGTTGCTGCCGGCGTGCTCCGCTCATCTGAACAGACCTGGCTTAAACGCGCGGCAGGCGCGATGGGCGCCGACGATCCCGATCCGGTCAGGGTCGATCGGTTGCTGCTCAATGACGGCCTGCCTACTTCGCTGGAACTCAGTGCTGCGCTGATGTTCAGCCACGGCCAGACCAGCGACCCACGGATATTCCTGTTCACGCTGGCGTCCGGCGTCGAAGCCTTCGACGGTCGCCAGCAGTTGCTGGAGGCATTGCTCGGCCGGTTTGCAAACAACGCCCCTTCGGCGGCGTTCGAGTACGAGAAAATCGACGATGACGTTTTTCGCGTGGAGATGCGGGCCATCGTCGAATATCAGGCAAATTCGGTCAGGCAGTTCACCGAGCGACTGAAGCTGACGCCAGACCTGGTCGGCGCTGTCACCTCCGCGTTGGCCCTGCAGCTGCGTCGGCTCTTGCCGGATCAGCAGATTGATCCGGCGAGGCACCTCATGCGCATGGCGCAACCGGCTTTCGGTGCCGGCGACGAGCTTGTGCTGATGACCCAGACGCTCTCTCAAACGGCGTTTGAAGCGTTTTGCCATGCCGAGCAGGCGCCAGGCGTGACGCCGCAATTCCTGGATGCACAGGGCCGAGTGGTGAGCGAACGCGACTCACAATTGTTCGCTCAGGCCATAACCGACACGATGTCTGCGCTGCCGGACCAATTTGCCTGGCTGCTGCGTGATTACTGGAGCCAGCAACGCGGGACCGGTTCCTGCCGCGACGTGGCGGTCCAGGTCTACGCGACCAGCCTGTGCCATGAGCTCTACCGCTACGGCCATGAGGGCAATCTCAGTCGGCAGGAGCACGAAATGCTGAGGCCGTTGCTCATGTCCGGACCGCAATACATTTCGTCGGAAGCTCAATTGCGCTGCAGACGTCTTGTGCTGCACCTGGCCGACGGAACAGCCACACAACTGGCCGGTACACTGGTTTTCGATTTCTCCCCGGCCGAGCTGCCGCTGCTGTGGTTTACCCCGGAGCACGGCCTGCGTCGATTCGCCAACCTGACGGCACTGAGTGCTTTTTGCTCGACCCCGGAAGGGCGCGAGATGTTGCGCCCGACACTGGCGCTGGCGGACCAGCCGCTGTTGCTGCGTGAAGGTCATTTGACCCTTACGCTGGATAGCATCGACGGGCCCTTGTTCCGCGAACGGGTGGACTCCGTCCTTGCGCTCCAGCTGCGTAACCTGCAGTACGTGACGGGGTTGTCGGCTGAGCCCGTGAAGGTCTCAGCGATGTATGACGATGCGCTGGACGTGCGTTACCTGATCGACCCGCGTCAGATGCATTTCACGGCGGGGCGCTGGCGGCACGACCAACCGATGGACTTTGCTGCCGTCTGGTGCAGCAGCGCCAACGATGACCTGATTCAGGTCGTCCCGGCGCCAGAGCCTGAGAGCGCCGTCCTTGAACCTTCCGCCTCCGGACCTTCCCAGCCCACTGCGCTACAGCCGTCGCCTCCGTCGTGGCTGGAGAGAACCCAGGTATCCGATGCCAGTGCGGCCCACCTGCGCCAGTTGGACAACTTTCTGGTCAGCTACGCCGAGCAGGCACTGCAAAGCTATCTATGCGCGGCTTCGGCACGCGGCCTGCGCGCGAGTGAGATACGGGTGCGCTGGCTGGAATCGCTGCCGGTTGCCGCCTCCGATGTCGAGCCGAGTTCTGTCGCCATCAGTGAGTCCTTGCGCGCCACGTCAATGGATCTGGTGGCGCTGTTGCTTGAGCGCGTCAGTGGGCACCGTCCTGATGCCCTCGCACACACGGCCCAGGTGCTGCTCACTTCTCAAGCAGCGGGGGCGCACCTCGATGTCGAACTGATTAACGTCATGCTCGAGCGCGTTGCTTCGGACTTCGTCGAGCACTACCTCGACCGATTTGGACGATCGCGCACGGCCCTTGCGCGTCTGGGCGACAGGCAGCTGCAACCGGTTGCCATGGCGCTGGTGCTCAGGGAAGACGCGTTGCGGCTGGACCTGGCGCTGAGGCAGCGAATGGAGGTGGTCCCGAGCGAGGCGGCGCACATGGTCATGCAAGTGCTCAACGCGCCTGTCCGTGCGCAGAGATCAGAATCGGGCCTGTCGATGACCGAGGTGTTTTCGTTGTCGGTGGTATATGGACCCGGCGCCGGGGCCACCCTCAGCGATTCAATGGTGCTCTGGCAACCGCGGCGGACCGGTGCAGGTTTGATGTTCTGGAGCAGCGTGCAGGGCTGGGAGCATTTCGAATCCGTGCAGGCATTGACCGACAAACTAGGCAGTCGATTGCGCAGCGTGCACAGCGAGCGCTGGTTGGCTCTGGTGGGGGAGCGCGACCGTACGCTGTTGCGCAACCACCTGCGGGCGCAACCGGCGGAGCAGGTCCGCTTTGATTTCAGTCGCTGCGATGGCCATGCGATCGAGGCGTTGCAACAGACTGTGTTTAACCGCCAGTTACAGAACCTCCAGCAACTGTGCGCCCGTGCCCGGCGTTGTCGTTTTGAAGCCGGGCTGTTCACTCGCGTTGCCCGCGCCACCGAACTGGATGCGCAATTGGTCGACATGCTCGACGCTCTGGCGGTCCGAATCGACAACACATTGTTTGAAGAGCTGTTGCCGGACTGGTTCAAGTCTGCATCGGCCAGCGACATTCGTGCGTATAACGAGATATGGCGTCGTTTTTTTCTCGCCAGCGAAGGTGACGAGGATTTTCTCTTTGACCTCCCGACGCTGACTGAATACGCGCGCAGCAGGTTGTTCGATCAGCTGCGCAAGGATTTCCCCGAGCGCGATCTGGACCCTGACCAGATCACCGTTACCCAGCGTCGTTATGTCGCCGCGCCATCCGGCGTTGGGCAGATCCCGTCAGCGATTCCCGCCGCCACCCTTGAGCACAGTGAGTCTCTCACTGATTACGCCATCAATCGCTTCGTTGATTTTCCAGAAGCGGCGTTGAGTATCCACTCCGCCGAATACCCCGATATCGGCCGCCTGATGACCCCGGACTATGTGCGCAGGACTGCCCGTGGGCTGGACGTCGGCGCAGGGTTCCGAACCCTGTTGCGGCAGACGTTGACTCCAGCGGACGTCAACTGGGGAAAGCGCAACACGCTGTTTGTCAATCAACTGCCACCGATGATGCAGGCGGTGGCGATGCAGCAGAAGCTGCAAGGAAAGCTGAGTCCCCGAGCCTGCGAATTCATCTCGCGGGTGGTTGAAATGCCCGACGGTATTGCCCGCGAACCGTTGGACGGTGAGCGCACGGTCATCAGTACCCTGCGGCTGGTCGCCGATGAAGGCATGACGCCCGATCCTGTCAAGGGCGTTTACCTGATCTGTGCCGAGCACCCTGACAGCGGCCCGGTGATTTTGCACGCGGTGTTCCACCCGGATTTAGTCTTCCGCGAGTACGCCAGCCTGTCTGCACTGCTGGCCGATCTGCGCAGTGACGCAACGCTGCAACACCTGGTGCTCGAGCGACTGGACCCGGAGGTGCGCAAGCGATATGAGCACGGCGGGTTCATCGAGCCTCATCTGCCGTTCTTTGACCAGGGGCCGGGCGATGTGCCCACTCACACGCCTGGGCCGGTCACGGTTTCGCTGGCTGAAGAAAAAGGCAACTCGCTGCAGTTCATGTTCACCGACACCGTGAGCCTGCTGGTGGACATTGGCGCGTCCGATACGGTCACCACCGAGGAGGCCGATCAGGCGTCGCGCAAGTTTCTGGCTTCGCTGGGGTTGGAGCAGGCGCTGAGCATTGTGCCCGGCAAGTTTGCCGCCATGGTCGCGTTTTGGCAGAGCCATACGCTGTTTCGTGCATCGGCTGCGTCGGCGGCCGGGCGTCACTGGGGCGAGGCTATTTCCGAATTTTCTGCCGCGTTGGGCGTGATGGTGACGGCCAGGGAACAGGCCGAGAAGGACGAGCTGATCGGGGGCGATCTGGTCACGGACGAGGAGTTGACGCCGCCAGAGTTTTCCTGGGGCGGCGTCACACTCACCGCCGAGCAACTGAAGCGTTTGCAGGCGCTGGAAGCCCGAAACATCTCGCTGAAAGACCTGCGTCGCGATGAATTGCTGAGTCTGTTTATGGACCCCGCCAACGGAAAGGCCTATGCGGCGGTCGCCGGACGGGTCTATGAGGTGCGCCGCCAGGCCAAGGATGGCAGATGGATGATCATTGGCGCTGACCGCACACTCGGCCCGCGCCTCAGGCTGGATGACAATCAGCGCTGGCAGTTGGACATCGAGTCCGGTCTAAAGGGCGGGGGCGGCGCAATGACCAAGCTGCGCACACACGCGGCGGACGTCAGCGCCGATGACGTGTTGCTCATCGAAGCCAGTGGCATGCCCGAGATACGCAAGTTTTTTCGGGAACGCGCGCAGCATATCGGCGAGGCTCATCTGCAGGCCAAACGCTACCTTGAAAACGCTCTGGATAACCTGAACGTGCATGAGCCTGGGACTCCACTGCACCCGCGCGTCTCGCAGATCATCAGTGATTTTTTCGGTGTCAGTACGCCCGATCACAAGTTGCTGGTTGATACCGAACGCGCGATCAAGACGCTGTTCGATGAGGTCATGGATGCGTCGTTGTCGCCTTACTCATCGCCCCGGTTTGTGGTGGGCACCAACCGCGCGGGCCACGCAGCCACCATGGGCTTTGTGATCAAAAGAGACCCGAAAAAGCGCGTGTTCCTGACTGACCGGTATTTCGATGCGCCGCAGTTTCCGCTCACGCCCGAGGCGGCCACCCAAGGCTTTGATTGCCCGGCCCATTACCGCGCCGCAACGCTGATCCACGAACTCTCGCACCTGGCGCTCGATACCCACGACATTGCCTATCTGGAAAGCACGGCACCGTATCCGGACCTGTTGCAGGAAAACAACGCCAACAACATTAAGCTGAAAGCGGATATCCAGCTCATGCAAACCCATGGCCTGTCGCATCTGAGCGCAAGAGATGAGCTGTTTTTGCATTTGAAGGAGGGCGAATGGCGTGATTTCGATGAGGAAGAGGGCTTCGAGCATGATGCAATCCTGAAGCTCACCCGCAGCAAAACCATGGATGAAGCCCGTGAGGCGTTTCTCGGCGATGCACGCAAACGCAGTCGAGTTCTCCTGGCCAATGCCGATTCGGTGACCCTGCTTGTCCTCCAGTTGGGAAGACGCAGCTTTGTCGCGCCAAGCCCCGCGCCAGGCGGGCGCTGAGTGACAGACGCCGCGCCCGGAGGGGGGCGGCGGGGGGGGGGGGGGGGGGGGGGGCCCCTTACGCGCGGGGTGGGG
>NZ_JASCOY010000077.1:0-22246 GCF_029960075.1 Pseudomonas sp. PS02290 | reverse complement strand
CTCGAGCACCGTCACTTTGGCACCCAGGCGAGCCCAGACCGAACCCAGTTCCAGACCGATTACACCGGCGCCGATAACGCACAGGCGCTCAGGCACAGCCGGGAATTCCAGGGCGCCTGTCGAATCGACGATGGTGACCTGATTGACCGGAGCCGGCGGAATGTCGATCGGACGCGAACCCGAGGCCAGAATGATGTTCTCGGCTTCGATGACTTCGGTGGTGCCGTCAGGCTTGGTCAGCTCGACTTTCTTGCCGGCCAGCAGCTTGCCGTGGCCTTGCAGGGAAGTGACGCCGTTGGCCTTGAACAGGCTGGCAACGCCGCCGGTCAGGCCTTTGACGATCTGGGCCTTGCGGCCAATCATGGCAGCAATGTCCATTTTCAGGTCGTTGAGCGAGATACCGTGAACACCGAACTGGTTCTTGGCTTCGTAGAATTTCCAGGAGCTGTCCAGCAGCGCCTTGGACGGGATGCAGCCCACGTTCAGGCAGGTACCGCCGAGGGCCAGCTTGCCCTCTTTATCCTGATACTTCTCGATGCAGGCAGTCGTGAGACCGAGTTGCGCGGCCTTGATAGCAGCCACGTAGCCGCCAGGGCCAGCGCCAATCACTACCACGTCGAATTTCTGGGACATAGAAAAGAGTTCCTCTTTAGCTGCGAGCTTTAAGCTGCAAGCTACAAGCTGACCTGCGATGAACTGCAGGATCGGCTTGCGACTTATTCATTGATACCAACCGCGAGTGACAAGCTGCATACCGTACCGCTTCTGACTTGAAGCTTTCGGCTTGCAGCTTGACGCTGCTTCGTTAGATGTCCAGCAACAGACGCGCCGGGTCTTCCAGCAGGTTCTTGATGGTCACCAGGAACGTCACGGCTTCTTTACCGTCGATCAGGCGGTGATCGTAGGACAGCGCCAGATACATCATCGGACGGATGACGACCTGACCGTTGATCGCCATAGGACGCTGCAGGATGTTGTGCATGCCCAGGATGGCCGCTTGCGGCGGGTTGACGATCGGGGTCGACATCATCGAACCGAAAGTACCACCGTTGGTGATGGTGAAGGTACCGCCAGTCATCTCGTCGATGGACAGTTTGCCGTCACGGGCTTTCTTGCCGAAGGTGGCGATGCCGCCTTCGATTTCAGCCAGGCTCATCTGCTCGGCGTTGCGCAGCACCGGAACCACCAGGCCACGATCGCTCGACACGGCAACGCCGACGTCGGCATAACCGTGGTAGACGATGTCGGTGCCGTCGATCGAAGCGTTGACCGCAGGGTAGCGTTTCAGCGCTTCAGTCGCTGCCTTGACGAAGAACGACATGAAGCCCAGGCGTACGCCGTTGTGAGACTTCTCGAACAGGTCCTTGTACTTCGAACGCAGGGCCATGACTTCGGTCATGTCGACTTCGTTGAAGGTGGTCAGCATCGCCATGTTCGACTGAGCTTCAACCAGACGCTCGGCAACCTTGGCGCGCAGACGGGTCATCGGCACGCGCTTCTCGGTGCGGTCGCCAACGGCGGTCACAGGAGCAGCGGCTGCAGCAGCAGGCTTGGCGGCAGGCGCGGCGGCCGGAGCGGATTTCTTCGCTTCGATGGCGGCAACCACGTCTTCCTTGGTCACGCGACCGTCTTTGCCAGTGCCTTTGACGCTGGACAGGTTGATGCCGTTTTCTTCGGCCAGCTTGCGGGCAGCCGGAGCGCCGATCGCGTCTTCGTCACCGGAAGCAGCGGCTGGGGCAGCGGCAGCCTGGGCAGGCGCAGCAGCAGGAGCCGATGCAGCGGCGGCTGGAGCGGCCGCAGCTGGAGCGGCAGCGGCGCCGCCCTCTTCGATCGAGCCCAGCAACTGGTTCGACAGGACAGTGGCGCCCTCTTCGGCAACGATTGCGCCCAGTACGCCGTCAGCTTCGGCCAGTACTTCCAGAACGACCTTGTCGGTTTCGATATCAACGATCAGGTCGTCACGCTTGACGGCGTCGCCCGGTTTTTTGTGCCAGGTGGCAACGGTGCCGTCGGCAACGGATTCCGGGAAAGAGGGGGCTTTGATCTCAATAGCCATTATCTGTAATTCCTTTAATTCGGTTTCTAGTGCGCGAAGGCGTTAAACGGAGAACGCGTCTTTCAGCAGTTTTTCCTGCTGTTCGGCGTGCATCGAAGCGTATCCACAAGCAGGAGCAGCGGAAGCATCACGGCCGGCATACTCGAGAACGAGGTTGCGGTTGTGATTGCCAATGCTGCGGCGCAGGTGGTGCTGACTGCTGTACCAGGCGCCCTGGTTCATCGGTTCTTCCTGACACCAGACCACGTTGGTCAGATTGGTGTAAGGCGCGATGGCCTCCATCAGGTCGTCTTCCGGGAACGGATAGAGCTGCTCGAGACGCACGATGGCGATGTCTTCGCGGCCTTCGGCACGGCGCTTTTCCAGCAGGTCGTAGTAGACCTTGCCGCTGCACAGCACCAGACGCGTCACTTTCGCGGCATCGAGGGTGTCGATTTCCGGGATGACGGTCTGGAACGAGCCATGGGCCAGATCTTCCAGGGTCGACACGGCCAGCTTGTGGCGCAGCAACGACTTCGGCGTCAACACGATCAGCGGCTTGCGCAGCGGACGGATCACCTGACGGCGCAACAGATGGTAGATCTGAGCCGGGGTGGTCGGTACGCAGACCTGAATGTTGTGCTCGGCGCACAATTGCAGGTAACGCTCAAGACGTGCCGATGAGTGCTCCGGGCCCTGCCCTTCGTAGCCATGGGGCAACAGCATGGTCAGACCGCACAGACGGCCCCACTTGTGCTCGCCGCTGGTGATGAACTGGTCGATCACGACCTGTGCACCGTTGGCAAAGTCACCGAACTGGGCTTCCCAGATCACCAGCGCATTGGGCTGAGTGGTCGAGTAACCGTATTCGAACGCCAGCACGGCTTCTTCCGACAGGAACGAGTCGTACAGGTCGAAACGAGGCTGACCGGCGTACAGGTTCTGCAGAGGCACGTAGGTCGCGCCGTCTTTCTGGTTGTGCAGCACGGCGTGACGGTGCGAGAACGTACCGCGACCGACGTCCTGCCCGGTGATGCGCACCTGATGGCCTTCGAATGCCAGCGTGGCGTAAGCCATTGTTTCCGCGTAGCCCCAGTTGATCGGAAGGCCACCGACTTGCATCTTCTGGCGGTCTTCGTAGATTTTCTGGACCTGACGCTGAACCACGAAACCTTCTGGCACTTCCATCAGCTTGGCTGACAGTTCCTGGAGGGTCTTGAGGTCGAAACTGGTGTCGTGACGTGCGGTCCACGCGTGACCCAGGTACGGACGCCAGTCGACGAACAATTCCTTGTTCGGCTCTTTGACCAGGCTTTTGACCACATGCATGCCGTTGTCCAGCGCGTTGCGGTACTCATCGACCTTGGCCTGAGCGGCTTCGGCGTTGAGGATGCCTGCGGCGGCCAGAGAATCGGCGTACAGCTCACGGGTGGTGCGCTGCTTGGCGATCTGCTGGTACATCAGCGGCTGGGTGCCGCTCGGTTCGTCGGCTTCGTTGTGGCCGCGACGACGGTAGCAGACCAGGTCGATGACCACGTCACGCTTGAACTGCATGCGGTAGTCGATCGCCAGTTGGGTCACGAACAGCACGGCTTCCGGATCATCGCCATTCACATGGAGGATCGGCGCCTGAATCATCTTGGCAACGTCGGTCGCGTACTCGGTGGAGCGCGAGTCTTCCTGCTTGCTGATGGTGAAGCCGACCTGGTTGTTGATCACGATGTGGATCGTGCCGCCCGTTTTGAAGCCACGGGTCTGCGACATCTGGAAGGTTTCCAGCACCACACCCTGGCCAGCGAACGCAGCGTCACCGTGGATCGAGATCGGCAGCACTTTCTCGCCAGTGGCGTCGTTACGACGGTCCTGACGGGCACGCACCGAACCTTCCACCACAGGGGAAACGATTTCCAGGTGGGACGGGTTGAACGCCATCGCCAGGTGGACTTCGCCGCCGGTGGTCATCACGTTGGACGAGAAGCCCTGGTGGTACTTGACGTCACCGGAGCCCAGTTCGACCTTCTTCTTGCCTTCGAACTCGTCGAACAGGTCGCGCGGGTTCTTGCCGAAGGTGTTGACCAGCACGTTGAGACGGCCACGGTGGGCCATGCCGATGACGACTTCCTTGGTGCCGTAGGAACCGGAGCGCTGAATCAGCTCGTCGAGCATCGGAATCAGGCTTTCGCCGCCTTCCAGACCGAAACGCTTGGTGCCCGGGTACTTGGTGCCCAGGTACTTCTCCAGACCCTCGCCCGCGGTGACGCGCTCGAGCAGGTGGCTCTTGATGTCGGCGGAATAGGCAGGACGGCCACGCACGCTTTCGAGGCGCTGCATGAACCAGTTGCGCTGGTTGGAATCGACGATGTGCGTGAACTCGGCGCCGATGGTGCGGCAATATGTCTGCTGCAACGCTTCGACGATTTCGCGTAGGCTCGCTTCTTCCTTGCCGATGAACAGGTCGCCGGCACGGAATGTGGTATCGAGGTCAGCGTTGGTCAAACCGTAATGGTTGATCGACAGGTCAGCTGGCGCAGTACGCTTCCACAGACCCAGAGGATCGAGTTGCGCACCCTGATGGCCGCGCATACGGAATGCCTGGATAAGTCGCAGCACTTCAACTTGCTTCTTTTCATGCTCGCTGCTCACGCTGCCGGCAGAGACCGGTTGGGCGCGGCGCTGGTTTTTCCCCAGCAACACAAAATGATCGCGAACCGTAGAGTGCGATACATCGGTGGCAGTGCTGCCGTCAGCCGGCAACGTCTGAAAATAGGTGCGCCACTCTTCTGGCACAGCGTTAGGGTCGTGCAGGTAGAGCTCGTAGAGCTCTTCCACATAGGCAGCGTTACCACCGGAAAGGTGGGCGCTGTTCCACATGCGCTGCATCACGCTTTCTTGCATGCTTGGTCACCCTCGATTAGGGGACACCATCGGCGTCGATGCCAGCGCAAACTTGAAAAGTCCATGTGCAGCGACTTCAAGTCACTAGGGATCACGCAGATAGTCCGGGTACCAGCCCGGATGCCCCTGCTGGTTTCATTTCTTCAAAATAAGAGCTGAAGCCATACGACAACTGCTCAGGTTAAAACTACGGCGCCGGTTGAAGCCTGCGCCGCAGCGTTTACGGGTGCTGCAGTAGCGGGTGCTGCGATGTTACAGGTGCGGCAAACTCAGACACCGCTTTTGAGCAGCATGTTGCGCACGTGACCGATAGCCTTGGTTGGATTCAAGCCTTTCGGGCACACGTTGACGCAGTTCATGATGCCGCGGCAGCGGAACACACTAAACGGATCGTCCATGGACGCCAGACGCTCTTGCGTCCGGGTGTCGCGGCTGTCAGCCAGGAAACGATAGGCTTGCAGGATCGCGGCAGGACCCAGGAACTTGTCGGGGTTCCACCAGAAGGACGGGCAGGACGTCGAGCAGCAAGCGCACAGAATGCACTCGTACAGGCCGTCGAGTTTTTCACGCTCTTCCGGGGTCTGCAGGCGCTCGATGGATGGAGCCGGCGTGTCGTTCTGCAGGAATGGCTTCACCTTCTCGTATTGCTTGTAGAAGATGCTCATGTCGACAGCGAGGTCACGGATGACCGGCAGACCAGGCAGTGGGCGAACCACCAGCTTGTTGCCCTTGACCACAGCCGACAGCGGCGTGATGCAGGCCAGGCCATTCTTGCCGTTGATGTTCATGCCGTCGGAACCGCACACGCCCTCGCGGCACGAACGACGGTACGAGAAGCCTTCGTCCTGCTCTTTGACCAGAGCCAGCACGTCCAGCACCATCAGGTCCTTGCCACCGGTGTCGACCTGGAAATCCTGCATGAACGGCGCGGCGTCCTGATCAGGGTTGTAGCGATAAACACTGACTTGCAACATGGCGGTCACCCTTAATAAGTCCGAATCTTAGGTTCAAAAGTCGGAACAGTTTTCGGCGAGAAGTTCACGGCACGCTTGGCTACGCGTTTTTCACCCGGGAAGTACAGGGTGTGGCACAGCCAGTTCTCGTCGTCGCGATCTTCGAAGTCTTCACGGGCGTGAGCGCCACGGGACTCCTTGCGATGCTCTGCGGCGATCGCCGTTGCTTCAGCGACTTCCAGCAGGTTCTGCAGCTCCAGCGCTTCGATCCGGGCAGTGTTGAACGCCTGGCTCTTGTCGTTGATCTTGACGTTGGCGATGCGCGTGCGCAGATCAGCCAGCTGGGCAATACCCTTCTGCATGTATTCGCCGGTACGGAACACACCGAAGTAGTTCTGCATGCAGCTCTGCAGCTCTTTGCGCAGGGTCGCGACGTCTTCGCCATCGGTACGCGAGTTCAGGCCGTTGAGGCGAGCCAGCGCGACGTCGATGTCGGTTTCGGAAGCGCGACGGTAGTCGACGCCCTCGTTGAGCGCCTGCTCCAGGTGCAGACCCGCAGCACGGCCGAAGACCACCAGGTCGAGCAGCGAGTTGCCGCCCAGACGGTTGGCGCCGTGAACCGATACGCACGCCACTTCACCGACCGCGAACAGGCCCGGGATGATGGTGTCGACGCCGGCGGCGTCCTGGGTGATCGCCTGACCATGAATGTTGGTGGCAACGCCGCCCATCATGTAGTGGCAGGTCGGTACGACAGGGATTGGCGCCACGGCTGGATCGACGTGTGCGAAGGTCTTGGACAGTTCCATGATCCCTGGCAGACGGCTGTGCAGCACTTCTTCACCGAGGTGATCAAGCTTGAGCATTACGTGGTCGCCGTCAGGACCGCAACCGTTGCCGGCGATGATCTCTTTAACCATCGAGCGAGCCACCACGTCACGACCGGCAAGGTCCTTGGCGTTTGGCGCGTAGCGTTCCATGAAACGCTCGCCGTGCTTGTTGATCAGGTAACCGCCTTCACCACGGCAGCCTTCGGTGACCAGTACACCTGCGCCGGCAATACCGGTCGGGTGGAACTGCCACATTTCGATGTCCTGCACCGGTACACCGGCACGCAACGCCATGCCCACGCCGTCGCCGGTGTTGATCAGGGCGTTGGTGGTGGAGGAATAGATGCGGCCGGCACCGCCGGTGGCCAGCACAGTCGCGTCGGCGCGAATGTAGGAGGTTTCACCGGTTTCGATACAGATGGCGATGATGCCGACGAAGGCGCCGTCCTGGTTCTTCACCAGATCAACTGCGTAGTACTCGTTCAGGAATACGGTGCCGGCTTTCAGGTTGGCCTGATACAGGGTGTGCAGCAGCGCGTGACCGGTACGGTCGGCAGCAGCACAGGTACGAGCAGCCTGACCGCCCTTGCCGAAGTCTTTCGACTGACCGCCGAACGGACGCTGATAGATGCGGCCCTGCTCGGTACGGGAGAACGGCAGGCCCATGTGCTCGAGCTCGAACACGGCTTCCGGGCCAACGGAACACATGTATTCGATAGCGTCCTGGTCACCGATGTAGTCGGAGCCCTTGACGGTGTCGTACATGTGCCAGCGCCAGTCATCGTTCGGGTCGGCCGAAGCGATTGCGCAGGTGATGCCACCCTGGGCGGAAACGGTGTGGGAGCGAGTCGGGAAGACCTTGGTGACGACAGCGGTCTTGTGGCCGCCCTGAGCCAGCTGCAATGCGGCACGCATGCCCGCACCGCCGCCGCCAATGATAATGGCGTCGAATGAAAGCGTATTAATGTTAGCCATGAATCAGATACCCCAAAGAATCTGCACACCCCAGACGAAGTAAGCGAACATCGCAATGCCGCACACCGCCTGAAAAAGGAAACGCACCACTGTCGCGGACTTGCCCAGCGCCATCGGCGTCAGGTAGTCGGTCGCAATGGTCCACATGCCAACCCAGGTGTGAGCCGCCAGGGCTACAAGGGCCAACAGGCTGAAGATGCGCATTGTGTTATGGGAGAAGAGCGCGTGCCACGTGGCGTATTCGATGCCAGGGTGAGCGATCAGGTACCCGATCAGGAAAATGAAATAAGCCGCGAGTACGACGGCGGAGACGCGTTGCGCCATCCAGTCATACAGGCCCGAACGAGAAAGGTTGGTGACGTTGGTTACCATATCCACACTCCTGCCAGAACGATCACCACCACAGACACGGCGATAACGATTTTAGAGCCCAGCTTGCCGCCTTCCAGCGTCTCGCCGATGCCCGAGTCCATGATGAGATGACGGACGCCCGCCACCATGTGATACAGCAGTGCGGACAGAAGAGCCCAGATCACGAACTTGGCCAGCGGACTGGTCAGTCCCGCTTTCACCGACGCGAAGCCTTCCTCGGAGTCGAGCGACAGGTCCAATGCATAAAGCATGATGGCAATGCCGACGAAGAGGATGACACCGGAGATACGGTGAAGGATGGACGTGTAAGCAGTGATAGGGAGTTTGATGGTCCTTAGGTCTAGGTTTACAGGTCGTTGGCTTTTCACGGCTTTTTTTCACACTGAAGAGCCCTAACACTCAGGGCAAGTTGTTGGGAAGTGTACTGGTCAGGTACCCACTACCCAGGAAGTGACCAACCCCGTTGAATCGGGCCTGAAAGCCCCTGGCGGTCGGACGCCGAGTATAGACAGTTAGCCAACTAATGACAACGCGCAGACCCTGTCCCAAGGGTGGATTGCTTTAGCCCGATAATTGGCGTAAATGGCCCGTAATTTCGACGAAAACCCTGCGTTAAAGCCTTCTGCTACAAGACTTTTGGCAAATTGACTTTAGAATTTATCTCACTATAGTGATGCGGGCCCTGCGTGGGGGGTCTGTCTGATGATTTGAAGCATAATTAGGAGGCCACATGGCTGATAAAAAAGCGCAGTTGATCATCGAGGGCGCAGCCCCCGTCGAGCTGCCCATTCTGACCGGCACCGTTGGTCCCGATGTTATCGACGTACGCGGCCTGACTGCCACCGGACGCTTCACATTTGACCCTGGCTTCATGTCCACCGCCTCATGCGAATCGAAGATCACCTACATCGATGGTGACAACGGCATTCTTCTGCATCGCGGCTACCCGATCGAACAGCTGGCCGAGCAATCGGACTACCTGGAAACCTGCTACTTGCTGCTCAACGGCGAACTGCCAACCGCCGAGCAAAAAGCCGAATTCGTCGTCACCGTGAAGAATCACACCATGGTGCACGAGCAACTCAAGACCTTCTTCAACGGTTTCCGTCGCGACGCCCACCCGATGGCGGTCATGTGCGGTGTGGTCGGTGCCCTCTCGGCGTTCTACCACGACTCACTGGACATCAATAATCCGCAGCACCGCGAAATCTCCGCGATCCGTCTGGTCGCCAAGATGCCGACCCTGGCGGCAATGGTTTACAAGTACTCCATGGGTCAACCCATGATGTACCCGCGCAACGACCTGAGCTACGCGGAAAACTTCCTGCACATGATGTTCAACACGCCGTGCGAGATCAAACCGATCAGCCCGACGCTGGCCAAGGCCATGGACCGGATTTTCATCCTCCACGCCGACCACGAACAGAACGCCTCGACGTCCACCGTGCGCATGGCAGGCTCGTCGGGTGCCAACCCGTTTGCCTGTATCGCCGCCGGTATCGCCGCACTCTGGGGCCCTGCCCACGGTGGCGCGAACGAAGCCGTGCTGACCATGCTCGATGAGATCGGCGATGTGTCCAACATCGACACTTACATCGCCAAGGCCAAGGACAAGAACGATCCGTTCAAGCTGATGGGCTTCGGTCACCGGGTTTACAAGAACCGCGACCCGCGCGCCACTGTGATGAAACAGACCTGCGACGAAGTCCTGCGCGAACTGGGCATCACCAATGACCCGCAGCTCGAGCTGGCCATGCGTCTCGAAGAGATCGCCCTGACCGACCCGTACTTCATCGAACGCTCGCTGTACCCGAACGTCGACTTTTACTCGGGCATCATCCTCAAGGCCATCGGCATCCCGACCAGTATGTTCACCGTGATTTTCGCCCTGGCGCGAACTGTCGGCTGGATCTCTCACTGGAAGGAAATGCTCTCCAGCCCTTACAAGATCGGCCGTCCACGCCAGTTGTACACCGGCGAAGTGTCGCGCGACATCGTTCCGCTGGCCGAGCGCAAATAACTCGACAGCCACCACGACGACGCAAAAAAAGGCTGCCCTCGGGCAGCCTTTTTGGTGTGTGGCTTTAGCGTCGCGAGCGAACCGATCAGTTCTTCTCGGCTCGGTCCTTCAGCGCTTTCAGGGTGTTGAACGGCGCATCCACCACGAACTTGTTCGCCAGCCAGGACGGCACGCTGCCGCCAGGCTCGGTGTGAACCTGATAGGTCACCTCGGTCAGGTTGTCGCCCTTGGGCACGAACTTCCAGAACCCCTCAACCTGCGCCACCCGCACAAAGCCCTTCTCTTCCGGGATGTACTTGGGCTCGCCTTCCAGCTCACGGGTCACGCTGCCATCGGCGCCTTCCACCGTCGTCACTTTCAGCACCGAATCCCGCGGCGTGACCGGCCACGGCGTGTTGAACTGGGAGTAGGTCCAGGTCTTGTCGCCGTCGTGCTTGAGGATCTTCTGCAGCTTGCACTCGTGAATCCACGCGCAGGCAGCGGCCACGTCTTCCTGCAACGCTCTGAGCTTGCCGATGCCCGCCTTGATGGTGGTCACGCCTTGATAAGCTTTGTACTGCGATCCGGGAACTTCGCTGAGGGAGACCTTGATGCCCTCCTCGTTCTTCGCGACTTTCCACTCTTCAGCCTGCGCTGAAGCAGCCACCCATACAGTCAGTCCCAAGCCGAAAGCAATGCGGTACAGCGAACTCATATGGTGTTCCTTATTGTTGAAGTTCAGTCGCGCCTCGGGTGCGCTTCACGCCACCGATGTCATCTTTTCCCACCAGCCGATCAGACGGATTGCGTCCTCGGGGCCGGTACCGCACACCTCAGGGTCCGCCGCAAACTGACCACACACCGCCGGCCTTCCCGGCTGTCCAAAAATGCCGCAGAGCATATCCAGCGACAAGTGCAGACAGCGCATGCCCGCAGGCTTGCCGTTGGGCATCCCGGGAATCGGTGAGGTAATGGACGGCGCGATGCAGCACGCGCCGCAGCCTGAACGGCATTCCATGAAAAGAACCTGTGTGGCAGTGAGAGTGAGAGTGAGAACGATGGCCTGATCTTACGCGCTAAAACACACGTTTGAAAATCGAGCGCTCTGACAGCGTCATGGGTTCATCACTTTTTGAAGGTGAAATCCAGCGCAGCGCCTTCCACGTCCTTGCGCGCCTCATTGCGCAGCTGCAGGTCCATTTCGTTGCTCAGCAGACGGCCTTGCATCTGGAAGTCAGGGTCGGCGTTTGCGTCAGGGAACATTTTCGGAAGCAGCGGCTTGGCACCGGTTGACGGGGCTTTCGCCTTCGACGCGGAGGTAATCACGTTAGACGGCGGAGTCAGTTGCTTGACCATCTCGGGCGGCAAGCTCAGGTCAAGTGGCACTTTGTTCAGCTTGGTTTCCTTGACCACTTGCGATGCCGATTTGGTCTTGCTGGCCACCGGAGCACGCCGCGCCACTTCGGCGTTATCCGCTTTAACCTTGGCGGATTTGGCGTTGGGGCCCGCTGCCTTGTCGTCAGCTGTTTTGGCGTTGGTAACCGTTCGCGGCGCTTCAGCCGATGACTTGCCGGATGCGACTACAGGCACGGTCGTGATATTTGGCGCAAGGGTATGGACGGCTGGCGTGTCAGCCACTGGCTTGTCCGGCAATGCAGAAGAAGGCTCAGGACCAGCGACAGGCTTCGCTGACTCGGGAGACACGGGCGCCACAGCGGGCGCATCGGCAGGCGCGGCAGGCGCGGCAGGCGCCGAGGCGGTGGCTTTCGCCGGTGGCGTGGGCGCTTTATCCGCATCACATGCGCTCAGCAACACCAACAGCATCACACTTATACAACGCAGTGATTTCATAGTCTGAACGGCAGTAAGTAAGACAGGAGCCATATGCTGGCCCTTTGCACGGCGGCTGACAAGCTGCCTTGTCCGCCTCCCCCGATAGTATGGAAACCTGGCAACCCTACGAGTTCACCAGGATTGCCCGGCATCCTGGCACAACTGCTTGGCCAGCATGCCCACCGTCATCAGCGCCCTCTCTGCTTCCCGGTTCCACGGCAACCCGCAGTTCAGGCGGATGCAATGGTTGAACTGCTCCGTGTTGCTGAAAATCAGCCCCGGCGCGATGCTGATGCCCTGCTCCAGCGCGCGCACGTGCAACTCCTGAGTGTTCACCCGCCCCGGCAGACTGATCCAGAGAATGAACCCGCCCGCAGGCCGGCTGATCTGCGTGCCTTCGGGAAACATCTGCTGCACCGCCAGCTGAAACGCGCTGAGATTTTTGCGGTGCTCTTGGCGGATAAAGCGTAGGTGCCGGTCGTACCCGCCGTTTTCCAGGTAGGACGCCACCGCCATCTGCGTCACGCTGCACGCTGAATGGGTGCTGAAGGTTTGCAGGCGCTGGATTTCCGCCTGATATTTCCCGGCGATCATCCAGCCGATCCGCACTCCCGGCGACAGGGTTTTGGAGAAGCTGGAGCAGTAGATGACATGGCCCAGCCGGTCGAAGGCCTTCAACGCCTTGGTCTTGTTCTGCTCGTACATCAACTCGCCGTAGATATCGTCTTCGATGATTTGAATGTCGAAGTCCGAGGCCAGGCGCAGCAGGTGTTTCTGCCGCTCTTCCGGCATGGTGCTGCCCAAGGGATTGCTCAGCCGCGAAGTCATCACCAGGGCCTTGATCGACCACTGATTGGCCGCCAGTTGCAGCGCTTCCAGGCTGATCCCGGTGTTCGGGTCGCTGGGTATTTCGATGACTTTCAGGCCAAGCAGATCGGCCAGTTGCAGCAAGCCGTAGTACGTCGGAGATTCTGCGGCGATCAGGTCGCCCGGGCTGGTCAGCACCCGCAGCGACATCTGCAGCGCATCGACACAGCCATGGGTGATCACCACTTCCGAGGGATCGATCACCACGCCGGCGTCGCGCATGCGAATCGCCACCTGACGGCGCAGCGGTTCGAAGCCAGGGCTGAACATGTAATTGAACGCCCGAGGGCTCTGAAATCGGGTGACCTTGGCCAGTTGCTGATGCAACGCGCGCAGGGGCAAGTAATCGATGTGAGGGACAGCAGCGCCAAACGCGAACACCCCTTCCCGCCTCGCCTCGACCAGCACCTGTTGAATGATGCTGGCGCGGGTGACCAGACCGGGTCGCTCGACTCGCGCGATATCGGGAGTCGCCGCCGTGAGGGCCGGGGTTTGATGCACGTAGTAACCGGACTGCGGCCGCGCACGGATGAGGCCCTGGTCTTCGAGATTGGCGTAGGCCTGGAGGACGGTGGCATGACTGACATTGAGCTGGGAGCTCATCTTGCGCACCGAGGGCACGCGTTCGCCGGGCTGATACACGCCCCGGCGAATGTCTTCGGCCAGCTGTTGGGCAATACGTTGGTACAGCAACAGACTGGTCATTTCGCGTCCCTCGATCCCGTGCTTTGATCATGCGTGCGGCGATCGAAACGAAGGGATCACCGGAACAGTTCGGAAGTGTACGGTGACAGTTCCTGTTCCGGCTAGAGGGCGCGGTGTTTGAATCACCCGGATTCTGACGATCCCGTGATCCTCAACGAGGCGCGCTCAGATGGCCCTTGTCGTCGGAGAACACAATTTCCACACGGCGATTCTGCGCACGCCCGCTTTCGGAGGTGTTTGCGTCCACCGGGTACTGATCGCCGTAACCCTCGACCTGAATCCGGTCTTCCTCGATGCCCAGATCAGACAGCACGTCAGCCACGGCCTGTGCCCGGTCTTTAGATAGCGCGAGGTTTTCCTGAGCGTCGCCGGTGCTGTCGGTGTAGCCCTCGATACGCACCACGCGCTTGGGATTGAATTGCAGGAACTGCACGACCTTCAGCACCGTGCGATTGGCCGAGCTTTTCAGTTCGGCGCGGCCGGTGTCAAACAGCATGTCGCCCAGCGTCATCACCAGCCCGCGCTCGTTCTGCTGTGTCGACAGGCTGATCACCTGATCTTCGGCCCACTTGCCCTGCTGCTGCGCGCCGGCCAGCTTGGCTTCACGCAGCGCCAGTTGCAGACGCTGACGTTCCAGCTCCAGTCGCGCGAGCTTTTCCTGATTCAACAGCAGCTTGCTGTGCTCCCGGGCGATCGCGCTGTAACGGCTGCTCAGGTAGGCGTAATGACTGACGTCGTCAGCGCTGCCGATGTAGCTCGACAGGCGCTCGGCCCTGCCCAGCAACTCGCCGGCGCGGATGACGTCCTTCGGCGCGCTGCGCAGAACGTTGGTGTCTTCCTTGACCTTCTGGTAATCGGCAATGGCGCCCTGCAGCGCCTGCTCACTGTTCTGGTGGCCGGCACAGCCGGCAAGACCGGCACTGACCAGCAAGAGGCCGAGACTGAGGCTTCGCGCAACGGCATTCATTGGCCAGCCCCCAACTGCTTGCGCAGACGCTCGAGGCGGATATTGACCTGGGCCACCTGCGCTTCGCTCTTCTGCGTCAGCACCCGGGCCTCGGCCAGACGCGCGTCCAGCTCGGCCTGTTCGGCCTGCATGCGCGCGTCCTTGTAGGACTTGTCCGCGATGTCGGCGCGAGCCTGGGCCAGCTTCGTCTGCGCCGTCACTAGGTCCGGCTCTTCATCCGTAGCACCGACTGCGGCGGCCTGGGCGACGGCCTGTTCGGTGAGCTTGAGTTGTTCGGTGGGCGCCGGGTCGTTGGCACAGCCCACGAGGGCGGCGAGCACGACGGCGGCGAATACAGGCTGGATTTTCAAAAGAAAGCTCAAAACACATTCCTACTGATGGAGGGCGCTACCGGACTGCTGCAATTGAATTTTCCACAGGTCCAGATTGCGCGTGACGGCTTCACTGGAGCGACCGGAAGCCGCCAATTCTGTCATTTTTTTCGCCAGCTGTCCGCGCAGCCATGGATCGTTGCAGGCGGAGTTGAACGACAGCGCCAGATAGAACCCCGGCCGATCGAGGGGCATTGACTGGGTTTGCAGGTCTTTGGCGATGTCCAGCGCCTGGGTCACAGCCAAACCGGCATAGCGGCCGGCGAGGACAAACTCGACCTGCCCCGCCGCGAGTTTCTGAAAGGCCTTGGGGAGGCTGGCCTGCTTCTCCAGTGTCAGATGCGCCTTGATCGCCTCATCGAATCCGGCGGTCACGCGGGTCTTTTCGGACATGGCGCCGGGATGGCCCTGTAGATCGGCCAGGGAATTGAACGGCTGCTCATGACCGTTGCGGGTCCAGACCATGATTTCGTTCTGGGCAATGGGCGGGTGGATGAAGTCCAGGGATTCCAGCTCGGCGCTGTTGAGCGGCGTGTCGGCGAGCATGTCCATGCGACCGGTGCGCACCTCTTCCAGGGCCTGGCTGCGCTTGCCGCCATACAGCAGCTCGACCTTGACGCCGATCTGTTGCGCCACCTCCCTGAGCAGGTCGGCATTGGCGCCCATCAGGTGCCTGGGGTCCTGCGGGTCGCGCCACAGGTACGGCGGGGCGTCAGGGCTGCCGGTGACGATCAGCCGGTCACACTTGCCCGCCGACCAGGCCAGCGACGGCAGCAACAGCAACCCGCCCAGCAGTGAAGCCAGCGTCTGCTTTGGCGACAACATGACAACGTCCTTTTTTGAGCCCATAAAAAAACCCGTCAGCCCCGACTGCCTGAGCGCTGGTTCATAGTGAACACGCTTGCGGCAGCCCGAACGAACGGGTTCTCTTTATAAGTCAGGGAAGTGGATTAAACCAGCTTCTCCAACTCCGGGATCGCTTCGAACAGATCCGCCACGAGGCCATAATCGGCCACCTGGAAGATCGGCGCTTCTTCGTCCTTGTTGATCGCGACAATCACTTTGGAGTCTTTCATGCCGGCCAGGTGCTGGATCGCGCCGGAGATGCCGACCGCGATGTACAGCTGCGGCGCGACGATCTTGCCAGTCTGGCCGACCTGCATGTCGTTGGGCACGAAGCCTGCGTCGACGGCCGCGCGGGAAGCGCCGACCGCTGCACCCAGCTTGTCAGCCAGGGTGTACAGGTGTTTGAAGTTGTCACCGTTCTGCATGCCGCGGCCGCCGGAAACGACGATCTTGGCAGCGGTCAGTTCCGGACGATCGGACTTGGCCAGTTCTTCGCTGACGAAGGACGACTTGCCGGCATCGTGGGCTGCGCTCACGGCTTCAACCGAAGCAGAACCGCCCTCGGCTGCCACTGCATCGAAGCCGGTGGCGCGAACGGTGATGACTTTCACGGCTGCCGACGACTGAACGGTCGAAATAGCGTTACCGGCATAGATCGGGCGCTTGAAGGTGTCAGCGCTTTCGACCGAGATGATCTCGGAGATCTGATCGACGTCCAGATGCGCTGCGACGCGGGGCAGGATGTTCTTGCCGTTGGAGGTTGCAGCAGCCAGCACGTGGCTGTAAGCCGAAGCCAGCTCGACCACCAGCGGGGCGACGTTTTCCGGCAGTTGGTGCTCGTAGGCGGCGTTGTCAGCCACGAGGACCTTGGACACACCGGCGATTTTTGCAGCAGCTTCGCCGACGGCAGCGACGTTCAGGCCGGCGACCAGAACGTGGATGTCACCACCGATTTTGGTGGCTGCAGCAACGGTATTCAGGGTGGCGGGAGCGATTGCGCCGTTTTCGTGCTCAGCGATAACCAGGGTCGTCATCAGATCACCTTCGCTTCGTTTTTCAGTTTATCAACCAGTTCAGCAACCGACTTGACCTTGATGCCTGCGCTGCGGGCAGCCGGGGCTTCAACTTTCAGGGTCTTGTTGGTGGACGCAGTCGAAACACCCAACGCATCAGGCGTCAGCACTTCGAGGGGCTTCTTCTTGGCTTTCATGATGTTTGGCAGCGACGCGTAGCGCGGCTCGTTCAAACGCAGGTCGGTGGTGACGATGGCTGGCAGCTTGAGCGATACGGTCTGCGCGCCGGCGTCGATTTCACGGGTGACGTTGACGCTGTCGCCGGACACTTCAACTTTGGAGGCGAAGGTCCCTTGGGCATAACCGCTCAGCGCAGCCAGCATCTGGCCGGTCTGGTTGTTGTCGCTGTCGATCGCCTGCTTGCCGAGAATGACCAGTTGCGGCTGCTCCTTGTCGACAACGGCCTTGAGCAACTTGGCCACGGCCAGCGAGGTCAGTTCGTCAGCGGACTCCACGAGGATGGCGCGATCGGCACCCAGTGCCAGCGCGGTACGCAGTTGCTCCTGAGCGGTGGTCGGCCCGATGGAAACGACGACGATCTCGGTCGCAACGCCCTTCTCTTTCAGGCGCACGGCTTCTTCTACAGCGATTTCGCAGAAGGGGTTCATCGACATTTTAACGTTGGCGAGATCGACGCCGGAGTTGTCCGCTTTGACGCGAACCTTGACGTTGTAGTCGACCACTCGTTTGACAGCTACAAGAACCTTCATGGATTCCTCGTTTCTCTCCGGTGAAAAGAAATCGCCAGGCCAGGCCCGGCGATGGGTACTCGTCAGTGTAAGGAACACCTGTGAAAACAACGTATTCACGGTTGCTGAATGCGGATGTCAGCAAAAGCGGCCACGCTACGGCGGCAATCCAAGCCAGACGCCGATCGCCCGTGTAAACTGCAGCGCGCCGCCGGCCTGAGGCTGACGGTTGCGCGGGGCGATGCTCACGTTGCTTTTACCGGTGTTCTGCTACCGACGGTTCGTACGCAATCATCAGGGCTGACAGCCAACCCGTAGCCAGCGCAAAACCGCCCGTATCTTGACCGCAACGTCTAGTCGGGTCAATACGACATAAACGCCAGTCACAAGCCGTCTCACCATGATTTATCAGGGTTTCGGCCGATTCAAACAAACGTTTGTATTGGACCTGTGAGGTGGTGTAGATATAATGCGCGCCTTTGAGATGACACCCGGGCCAACGACCTTCCCGGTGTCGGTTTAGCCATCAATAAAAAAATACGCCGTTGAGCCTTGAGTAGGAGATAGCCTGTGGAACGCGAATTTATGGAGTTCGACGTCGTCATCGTCGGAGCCGGGCCCGCCGGGCTGTCTGCCGCTTGCCGCCTGAAACAGAGAGCCGCTGACGCCGGTCAGGAAATCAGCGTCTGCGTGGTGGAAAAAGGCTCCGAAGTCGGTGCCCACATCCTCTCCGGTGCGGTGTTCGAACCCCGCGCCCTCAACGAGTTGTTCCCTGACTGGAAAGCCCTCGGCGCGCCGCTCAACACACCGGTCAAAGGTGACGACATCTATGTGCTGACCGGTGCCGACGCCAGTCAGAAAGTCCCGGGCGCATTCGTGCCCAAGACCATGCACAACGAAGGCAACTACATCATCTCCCTGGGCAACCTGTGCCGCTGGATGGCGCAGCAGGCCGAGAACCTGGGCGTAGAGATCTACCCGGGCTTTGCGGCTCAGGAAGCGCTGATCGATGAAAACGGCGTGGTCCGCGGGATTCTCACCGGCGATCTGGGCGTAGACCGTGAAGGCAACCCGAAAGAAGGCCTCTACACCCCCGGCATGGAACTGCGCGGCAAGTACACGCTGTTCGCCGAAGGCTGCCGTGGTCACATCGGCAAGCAACTGATCAACCGCTTCAACCTCGACAGCGAAGCCGACGCCCAGCATTACGGCATCGGCCTGAAGGAAATCTGGGAAGTCGATCCGGCCAAACATCAGCCAGGCCTGGTGGTGCACACCGCCGGCTGGCCGCTGGACATCATGGGCACCGAAAACACCGGCGGCTCGTTCCTTTACCACCTGGAAAACAATCAGGTCGTGGTCGGGCTGATCGTCGACCTGTCCTATGCCAACCCGTACCTGTCGCCGTTCGATGAATTCCAGCGCCTCAAGCACCATCCGGTCCTCAAACAGTACCTGGAAGGCGGCAAGCGCATCAGCTACGGCGCGCGGGCCATTTGCAAGGGTGGCCTGAATTCGCTGCCGAAGATGGTCTTCCCCGGCGGCGCGCTGATCGGCTGCGACTTGGGCACGCTGAACTTCGCCAAGATCAAGGGCAGCCACACCGCCATGAAGTCCGGCATGCTCGCCGCTGAAGCGGTGGCGGATGCACTGTTCGCCGGCAATGAGGGTGGCGACGCGCTCAACGGCTACGTCGAGGGCTTCAAGGCCAGCTGGCTGCATGAAGAGCTGTTCGCCAGCCGCAACTTCGGCCCGGCGGTGCACAAGTTCGGCGCGATCTTCGGTGGCGCGTTCAACTTCATCGACCAGAACCTGTTCGGCGGCAAAATCCCCTTCACCCTGCACGACACCAAGCCGGACTACGCGTGCATGAAGCTGGCGGCCGATTCGAAGAAGATCGATTACCCGAAACCCGACGGCAAGCTGAGCTTCGACAAATTAAGCTCGGTGTTCATCTCCGGCACCAACCACGAAGAAGAGCAGCCGTGCCACTTGAAGCTGAAGGATCCGAGCATCCCGATCAGCGTCAACCTGCCCAAGTGGGATGAGCCTGCTCAGCGGTACTGCCCGGCGGGGGTTTACGAGGTGGTGACCCAGGAAGACGGCGCCAAGCGCTTCCAGATCAACGCGCAGAACTGCGTCCACTGTAAAACCTGTGACATCAAGGATCCGTCGCAGAACATTACCTGGGTAGCACCGGAAGGCGCAGGCGGCCCGACCTATCCCAATATGTAAGGGATTCTGAGTAGGACCGGCTTTAGCCGGGAAAGCGTCAGCGGCCACATCGCACAATTGATGGTGCGCACACTGGCCTCTTCCCGGCTGAAGCCGGTCCCACAAAGACACCGCGTAACCTCCGTAGGACCGGCTTTAGCCGGGAAGGCGTCAGCGGCTACATCGCACAATTGATGTTGCGCACACTGGCCTCTTCCCGGCTGAAGCCGGTCCCACAAAGACACCGCGTAACCTCCGTAGGACCGGCTTTAGCCGGGAAAGCGTCAGCGGCCACATCGCACAATTGATGTTGCTCACACTGGCCTCTTCCCGGCTGAAGCCGGTCCTACCGCCGGGAAGCTTTCGAGGTTTAGCATCACCCCTCACGCCGATATCTTCAGCCGCTCGCCCTCTTCCCCCGGATTGCGCTCGAAGTAGCGTTTGTACTCGCGACTGAATTGCGACGTGCTCTGATACCCGACCTTATGCGCGACCTGCGCCACCCCCATGCCCTCGCCAATGAGCATCTGCTGAGCCTTGAGCAGGCGCACGCGTTTCAGGTACTGAACGGGTGACAGCAGCGTGCTGCGCTTGAAATGCTCATGAAAGGTCGAGGCGCTCATGTTTGCGCAGCGGGCCAGATCCTCGACGCTCAGGGCCTGATCGTAATGGTCGCGCAGGTATTGCAGCGACGCGGCAATGCGCGCGAAGTGGCCGGTCTGTTCGACCAGTGCCCGAAGCACTCCGGCTTGGGGACCGCGCAACGCGGCATATACCACCTCTCTGACCCGAGCCTGCCCCATCACTTGCGCGTCCAGCGGATCGTGTAAACAGCGCAGCAAGCGCTCGACGCTTTCGCGCATCGGCGCATCCAGCTCGGCGGAGGTCATGGACTCCGGCGTCTGCGCCCTGACCTTCACGTTCGGCGCCTCGCCCATGGTCTGCACCAGCTCGCCCAACAGCGCGCGATCGATCGACACGGCGACGCCATACATGGGCGCCTCGGCCGTGGCGAAGGTCTCGCACATGAACGGCACCGACAACGCCTGCACCAGATAATGACCGGCGCCGTATTCCAGCGTCCGCGGGCCGAGGCGCGCGAGTTTGCTGCCCTGGGCGATGATCACCAGGCTGGGTTCATAGATCTGCGGGCTGCTGGCGACGTAGTAATCCCAGGACATCGCCTGCACGCCCGGCACGAGGGTGTCGACGAAACCCGGGCGCGGCGCCAGGGGCTTGATGAGAGAGACCAACTCGGCGTTGGCGTCGGAATGAGAAACAGGAGACATGGGCAGCCATACGGAGGATTTGACACCACTATCATCGCAGATCAGCACCGCGCCGCGTGAATCGATGCGTCAGGTTCGGAGGATCAGGCATGACAGGCGGAGGAATGACCATGGCCGGCGACGTCCCGGCTGCGGACAATGCACCGCCTCAACCGTCATCGTTTTTGCGAGGTTCTTCATGTACACAGCCATCGGTTACGCCGCCCAGTCCGCCACCGCTCCCCTCGCCCCCATGACGTTCAGCCGCCGCAGCCCGCGGCCGGACGACGTGGCCATCGAGATCCTCTACTGCGGCGTCTGCCACTCCGACATCCACCAGGCACGCAACGAGTGGGGCATCGCCGTGTACCCGCTGATGCCCGGCCACGAGATCGTCGGCAAGGTCACCGAAGTCGGCGCCAACGTCAGCAAGCACAAAGTCGGCGATCTGGTCGGCGTCGGCTGCATGGTCGATTCCTGCCGTCAGTGCGAAGCCTGCGCGCAGGACCTCGAGCAATATTGCCTCGAAGGTCCAACCATGACCTACGCCACTCCGGACCGCGTCGACGGCAGCAACACCATGGGCGGCTATTCCAACAGCATCGTGGTCAGCGAGCACTTCGTCGTGCGTATCCCGGAGAAACTCGACCTGGCCGCTGCGGCGCCAATCCTGTGTGCGGGCATCACCACCTACTCGCCGCTCAAGCATTACGGCGTCAAGGCCGGCGACAAAGTGGGCGTGCTGGGCATGGGCGGTCTGGGCCACATGGGCATCAAGTTCGCCAAGGCCATGGGCGCGGAAGTGACGCTGTTCACCCGCTCGGCGAGCAAGGCTGAAGAAGGTCGTCGTCAGGGCGCCGATCACGTCATCGTCTCGACAGATACCGAGCAGATGAAAGCCGCTGCCGGTCATTTCGACTTCCTGCTGGACACCATTCCGGTGCAGCACGACTTGAACCCCTACCTGGAAACCCTGCGTTTTGACGGCGTGCACATTCTCGTCGGCCTGATCGAACCCGTCGATCCGGCGCTGCATGCGGCCAATCTGGTGATGAAGCGTCGTGTGCTGGCGGGTTCACTGATCGGGGGCATCGCCGAAACCCAGGAGGTGCTGGATTTCTGCGCCGAGCACGGCATCACCTGCGACATCGAGATGCTCGACATCAAGAACATCAACGAGGCCTACAGCCGCATGATCGCCGGTGACGTGAAATACCGTTTCGTGATCGATATGGCCACGTTGAAGGCCTGATCCACCGGTCGCCCCGCGCAATGCGGGGCGAACGGCGACACCACTACAGCGAGCGCTCGAGCCACTCCGGCTGGAGCGCGGATTCAGCATGGGGCGCCTCAT
>NZ_JASCOY010000076.1:0-22633 GCF_029960075.1 Pseudomonas sp. PS02290 | reverse complement strand
CGTGACTACAAAGTCAATGAATCCGGGGGCAACAGTGCGGGAGTCGGGCGGGGGGGCTTGAAAGGGTGCTGACGAAACGACGCTTGCCCGCGACCGGATCAGCCAACCATTATCTCTGGCTGACTGACCCCATCGCGGGCAAGCAGGTGTCGCTATGAATCCCGGCGCGAACAGTTACGCCTGTGGAGCCTTCTGCAGCTCAAACAGCAACAGCGAACGCGGCGTGACCGTGTACTCGCTGCCGAAATCGAACTGGTCCTTACCGTCGATCTCCGGCTGATTGGTGTCGATCAGGCTGGTCCAGTTGAGACCTTCCGGCACCTCCGGCAGCGTGAAGTTGACGCCGTCGTGGTGTGAATTGACCACCAGCAGCAGCGTCGCTTCGGAGCCGCGACGACGGATACCGGTTTCTTGCGCGCGGCCGTCCATCAACATGCCCAGGCAGCGGCCGTTCGGGTCTTCCCACTGCTCGATGGTCATCTCTTCGCCGCTTGGCGACAGCCAGGTCACATCCTTCACGCCCAGTTCTTCGTTGTAATCGCCCACCAGGAAGCGGCTACGACGCAGGATCGGGTACGACTGACGCAGCTTGATCAGACGCTTGACGAACGCCAGCAGGGCCTTGCCGTCTTCGTCCAGATCCCAGTTGACCCAGCCGATCTCGCTGTCCTGGCAATAGGCGTTGTTGTTGCCGTGCTGAGTACGGGCGAACTCGTCACCGGCAACCACCATCGGCGTGCCCTGAGCCAGGATCAGCGTCGAGAAGAAGTTGCGCATCTGGCGCAGGCGCAGCGCGTTGATTTCCGGATCGTCCGTCGGGCCTTCGACGCCACAGTTCCAGGAACGGTTGTCGTTGCTGCCGTCCTGGTTGTTTTCGTCGTTGTCCTCGTTGTGCTTCTCGTTGTACGACACCAGGTCGTGCAGCGTGAAACCATCGTGGGCGGTGATGAAGTTCACCGACGCATACGGGCGGCGGCCACGCTGGTTGAACAGGTTGCCCGACGCCGTCATGCGGTTGGCGAAGTCCGCCAGTTGGCCTTCATCGCCTTTCCAGAACGCACGGATGTTGTCGCGGAATTTGTCGTTCCACTCCGCCCAGCCCGGCGCGAAGTTGCCGACCTGGTAACCGCCTGGACCGCAATCCCAAGGCTCGGCGATCAGTTTCACCGAACGCAGCACCGGATCCTGGCGGCAGGCCACGAGGAAGCTGTGGCGCTCGCTGAAACCATCGTGGTAACGGCCGAGGATGGTGGCCAGGTCGAAGCGGAAGCCGTCGACGTGCATCTCGGTCGCCCAGTAACGCAGCGAATCGGTGACCATCTGCAGCACGCACGGGTGGCTCAGGTCGAGGGTGTTGCCGGTGCCGGAATCGTTGATGTAGTAACGCTTGTCATCCGGCATCAGGCGGTAGTACGAGGCGTTGTCGATACCACGCATCGAGAGGGTTGGGCCGCGCTCGTTGCCTTCGGCGGTGTGGTTGTAGACCACGTCCAGAATCACTTCCAGGTTGGCGTGGTGCATGTGCGCAACCATTTCCTTGAACTCGGAAATCTTGCCGTGGGCCAGGTAGCGTGGATCCGGGGCAAAGAACGCCAGGGTGTTGTAACCCCAGTAGTTGGTCATGCCTTTTTCCAGCAGGTGCTGGTCGTTGACGAAGGCGTGGATCGGCAGCAATTCGATCGAAGTGACGCCCAGACCTTTGATGTGCTTGATCACGTCATCGACCATCAGGCCGGCGAACGTGCCTTTGACTTCATCAGGCACCGACGGGTGACGCATGGTGAAACCGCGGGTGTGGGTTTCGTAGAAAATCGTCTTGTCCCACGGCACGTCGACGCGCTGTTCGCGGCCCCAGGTGTACGCAGGGTCGATGACCTTGCACTTGGGCACGAAGGGCGCGCTGTCACGCTCGTCGAAGCTCAGGTCGTCGTCCGGGTGACCGATGGTGTAACCGAACAGCGCCTCGGACCACTTCAGCTCGCCGACCAGTTGCTTGGCATACGGGTCGATCAGCAGCTTGTTATGGTTGAAACGGTGGCCGTTCTTCGGATCGTACGGACCATAGACGCGGTAGCCATAGACCTGACCCGGGTGGGCGTCGGGCAGGTAGCCGTGAAAGATCTCGTCGGTGTATTCCGGCAGCTCGATGCGCTCAAGCTCCACTTCACCGGCCGAGTCGAACAGGCACAGCTCGACCTTGGTGGCGTTGGCGGAAAAGATGGCGAAGTTGACGCCGAGGCCGTCCCAGCTGGCGCCGAGCGGGAAGGGCAGACCTTCCCGAATGCGCGATGCCGTGACTTCGGGGCTGCCAGCGTTGCCGGATTCATTCTGTGTAGCGGTGCTTTTATCTTGCGTGCTCATGTGTATTCCTGACGTTCGAATGAGTTCCTGAAGGCGAACAAAGCCGTGGCCTCAGTACGTGACTGCGCCATCGATGCAACAGGTTTGAAAATTACCGCAGGGTGACGACCGTTTTAAGGCGATCCCTGCGGTAGGGGTGTTAGCGGCGCAACAGTGACGCGTTAAAGCAGTTGATCAAGACGCAGGCTTGGCGGCAGCAGGCTTCTTGGCAGAAGACTTGGCCGCCGGCTTGGCCGGTTTGGCGGCAGCATCGGTACCGCTCGCCGCAGCCTTGGGTTTGGCGGGCGCCTTGGCTGCCGGTTTGGCGGCAGGCTTGGCGTCAGCTTTTGCCTCGGATTTACTGGCAGCCTGATCAGCGGAGCTGCCTGCTGATTTTGCGGCTGATGCGGCTGCGGGTTTAGCCGCAGGCTTGGCAGCAGATTTCGCCGCCGGTTTGGCTGCACCCTTCGCAGCGGGTTTGGCAGCGGCAGCCTTGGGCTCCGCTTTGCCGTCGAGCTTGGACTTCGCCGTCTTCGCAGCAGCCGGTTTTTTAGGCGACTTCGCCTCGGCGGCGGCCAACTTGCTAGCCATTTCCCAGTGGCGGGCATCTTGCCCATGTGGCTTGCCTTCCGTTTCCCAGATCTGGTGGGCAAGCTCGCTGATTCTTTTATCGTCGGCACTCATCTCGACACTCCCGGTATCACAAGGTTTGTATAAGCAGGTTTACAGAAATTTCCTTGAGCGCTGCGCTGAGCAACATTTCCTTGCTGGATGTGACTGTAGCCTGTGAAAAAAGTCCCTTCCAATTTGGATGTGAATCAGCGAACGGCAGGTTGATTCGTGTATCGCCCCAATTTGCTGCATTGATGAATGGAGTTTGCGCAGTGCCCAATAGTTCAGCCGGCAAGCGCGGAACCACAACAATAGCCCGCATCTCTTTCGTTACCCGGGCAAAAGCGATGACGTGATCGGCTTTTTCACCCACCACTTCAAGGGGTTGATATTCGCCTTCACTGAACAGCGCGGGGTACTCATTGCGCAGGCTAAGCACCTGGGCAATCAACGCCTGCTTGATCCGGCCGTCGTGCCACTGGTTCAACAGCTCGGTGACCGGCACGGATGCCTGCAACGCACGTTCGCGAGCGGGGTAATCCACCGGACGACGGTTGTCCGGATCCACCAGGCTGAAGTCCCAGAACTCAGTGCCCTGATACAGATCAGGCACACCGGGCGCAGTCATTCGCAGCAAAGTTTGCGCCAGACTGTTGAGCGCGCCGGCCGTCGCGATGCGATTGGCCGTGGCACCGATGGATTGACGCAGTGCCAGACCGTCGGCGTTCAGCAGCAAGTGCTGGAGAAACTCGCGGCACGCTGTCTCGTACGGCTCGTTGGGCGCGCTCCAGCTGCTCTGCAGTTTGGCTTCGCGCAGGGCCTTTTCCTGCCACTGGGTCAGGCGCTTGGCATAGGCTTCGAAAGCCGGCTCGCCTTCGAGGTCCAGCGGCCAGCTGCCGATGATTGCTTGATACAGCATCAGCTCGTCACCCGGGCTGATGTGGGTGTCATCCACCTTGAGCGGCGCCGACAGCTGCTGCCAGCGCTCGACCTGCTCGGCGTACCACGGCGCCAGTTCGCTGAGCACGGCCAGACGGGTGCGGGTGTCTTCGCCACGCTTGTGGTCATGGGTCGCGGTGGTCAGCAGGTTGTTCGGGAAGCTCTTGTGCCGCTCGATGGAGACGTGATGAAACGCCTCCACCGGCGCACTGAAATGTTGCGGGTGGAAACCCACATCGTTGCGCGACAGCAACACGGCGGAGCGATAGAACGACGTGTCTTCCACCGATTTAGCCGCCACTGGCGATGTCAACTGCTGGAAACGGTTGCCGGCCTTGCGGCGCATTTCGCGCAACCGGCCCGTCGGGTAGTCGCGCAGCTTCTCGCCACCCAGCCACAGCTTGAGGGAATCCAGCACCGGCCAGTCGCCTTCGCTGAGCATCTCCCGCGCACCGTCCATGGCCTGCTGGAAGAAGCGCTCGTCTTCGGCAGAACGGCCGCAGGCGGTGAGGTAGGTGCGGTAGACCGGGAAGTTGCTAACCAGCGCCAGCAGCGCGCGGCGGATGGCACCGAGGGTCATGTCGCGGGTCATCACGTCACTGCGCGAGACCTGCAGCAGTGCCTGGGCCAGGTTTTCGAAATCACCTGCCAGAGTGCCGTGGAGGACCAGATCGCGGGCTTCCAGCACTTCCTGATTGAAGTCGGCCGTGCGTCCGCTGATGCGGCTCCACAGCTCGCCCAGTACGGCTTCACCTTTCGGATCGTGCTGCAGCAGCGACACCTGGTTCATGAATTCATAACCGGTGGTGCCGTCGACGTTCCAGTCAGTGCGCAGTTGCTCGTCGGGGCCGAGGATCTTCTCGACGAAAATCGGCAGACGTTCCAGTTCGGTGCCGGCCGGGCGCAGTTTCATCAGGCTGTCGACGCGACGACGCAGCTTGCGGCAATACCCGCGTGGGTCGGCGAGGCCATCGATGTGGTCGATGCGCAGACCGTCCACAAGCCCTTTGGCGATGAGCTCGAAAATCTTCCCGTGGGTTGCTTCGAACACCTGCGAACGCTCGACCTTCAGGCCGCCCAGCTCGTTGATGTCGAAGAAACGCCGCCAGTTGATGTCGTCACCCGCGGTGCGCCAGCTCGCCAGACGATAGTCCTGCTGCTCAAGCAAACGGTGCAGGCGGTCGAAGCCTTCCGGGGTGCTGGAATCAAACTGCGCGAGACCTTCTTCAACGGCCTTGACCAGCTCGGGTTTGGCCTTCACCGCTTCGGCCAGCTCAGCCTTGGCCTGACGGGCACGCTCGTAAGCCTGCGGATAGTTGTCGAGGTCGGCGAAGCGCTGGGCCAGTTCATCCAGGTCGGAACGCTTCGCTGCCTTCAACAGCGGCGCGTACGTGGCCGGGTTGATCGGGAAGAGATGCTGATAGTGCTCGGCGTGGAAGGTACCGTGCTCCGCATCGAAACGCAGGGGCACTTCACCGTTCTGCAACACGGTGCCGTAGTCGGTGCTCAGGAACGGCAGCAACAGTTGGCCCTTGAGCAGCGGGTCTGGAGAATTCCACTGGATGTCGAAGAACTTGGCGTACGGGCTGCGCTGGCCCCATTCGAGCAGGTCGAGCCACCAGGGATTGTCGTTGCCGCCGACTGCCATGTGGTTGGAGACGATGTCGAGAATCAGGCCCATGCCGTGCTCACGCAGCGCCGCGACCAGACGCAGCAAGGCCGGCTCACCGCCCAGTTCGGGGTTGATCACCCGCGGGTCGACCACGTCGTAACCGTGCATGGAACCGGCGCGGGCTTTCAGCAGTGGCGAGGCGTAGATGTGGCTGATGCCCAGGCTGGCGAAGTACGGCACCAGCTTGGTGGCGTCGTCCAGCGTGAAGTCTTTGTGAAACTGCAGGCGCTGGGTGGCGCGCAGGGATTTAAGAGGGGTACTCATTTTTGATCACGCTCCGCGGCTTGTTGCCGTGCCGCTGCCAGAATTTCAAGTCGTCGTGCTGCATCGGCGTTGTTCAGCAGAGAACCGCTGTCGCCGTTAAGCCGACGTCGCCAATTGGGATGACTGTCGATGGTGCCGGGGAAATTCGCCTGCTCATCGATGCCGAGGGCGTCCTCGATCGGGAGCAGCACCAACGGCGCCGGGGTGTGGCCGAGGTACGCAATGCTGTAGTCGATGACGTCTTTCTCGCTGATATTTTCACCGCCGCTGGGCAGGGTGTAGTTCTGCTTGAGCGCCGTGATCAGACCCTTGCGTTCCCGTTCGCGGCCGTCGCGCATCTTCTGCTCGGCGTCGTCATCGACAAGCCCGAGTTTTTTGTTCCAGTCGACATCCAGTTCGCTCAGCCAACCGGTGAGGGTGGGCAGGTCGTGGGTGCTGGTGGTGGCCAGTGCGTCTCTGGACCACTTCGTGATGGGCTTGAACGTCGCGTCGTCCTGTTCGAACAGCAGCACGCGCATCCCGAGGATCTCGCGCTCGGACAGCTTCTCGTGCAGACCTTCGGGCACCGTGCCGAGGTCTTCGCCCAAAACGATTGCTTCGTGACGCCACGATTCCAGGCTCAACAGCCGCAGCATGTCGTCCAGCGGGTAATTCAGGTAAGCGCCTTCACTCGCCGGGGATCCCAACGGGACGACCCACAGGCGCTGCAGCCCCATCACATGGTCGATGCGCAGGCCACCGGCGTGGGCGAAGTTGGCCCGCAGCATTTCGATGAACGCCTGAAAACCATTGCGCTTCAGGCCGGTCGGCGAGAACGCCGAGATGCCCCAGCTCTGGCCCAAGCGGTTGAGAATGTCCGGTGGTGCGCCCACGGTCAGCGAGGAGAGCAACTCGTCCTGACGACTCCAGGCCTGGCTGCCGGCACCGTCGGCACCCACAGCCAGATCACCGATCAGGCCGACGCTCATGCCGCTCGATCGTGCGGCGGTCTGGGCGCGTTCGAGGCCACGCGCGATCAGCCATTGCGCGAAGGCGTGGAAACCGATCTCTTCGCCGTGCGCCTTGGCGAACGCGTCGAGGGCAGGGTTACGCGGGTTCTTATACTGCTCCGGCCATTCATGCCAGTTGCCGCCAATGCCCAATTCGTCGCCCGCATCACGCAGGGCTTCGAAACGGCAGTGGTTTTCCAGGGCTTCACCGCCCGCTTGGCGGAAACTCTTGAAGTCCTCGTGGAAGGGATGATCGCTGCCGATGAAGCCGGCATACAGCTCGCGCAGCAGGGCATATTTTGCTTTGGCGGCGGCGGGCCATTCGATCAGCTCCAGTGATTCCAGACGCTTGAACTCGTCGGCCAGGCCGGCTTTCTCGATTGCCAGCTCAACCGCGCGGTCACCGAGAATGGTCCCCGGCGCCGCATACAGCGCGTTGAGGAACAGGCGGCTGGACGGCGAGTACGGGCTGTAGCGCTCGCTGTCGTTGGAGAACATCGCGTGAACCGGGCTGATCGCCACGGCCGAGGCACCACGGGTGCCTGCAGCGCGTACGAAAGCCTCCAACCCCTGGGTATCGCCGATACCGCCATCACCTTCACGGCGCAGGTAGTACAGCTGAGTGGTCAGGCCCCAGTCGCGGGCGATTGCTTTCTTGCTGGCCATGTTCAGGCTGTAGCACGTCTTTGGCGCGACGGCGACGGTCAACTGCTGGCCGCCCACGTCCAACTGGTGATAACCCACTGTGGCCAAGCCGGGCAGGCCAGCCTTGTCGGTGAGCTTCGCTTCAAGCAGCGAGCCGTCTTCCAGGGTCAGCGTGAACGCGGTGGCTGGGGCGAACCAGCTCGACAGGTCGAGATCCTTGCCATGATCGACGGTCATCAACGGCGGCGGGGTGGCCGGCTGACTTTCTTCGTTCAGGCGTTTGAGGCTGGCTTCGACGTCTTCTTCTGTCTCGGCGGGGTAACCCAGGCCGCCGAGGACCTTGCGCAGGACCTCGGGGCTTACGTGTTGCGGTTTGGCGTTGGCGTCCTTCCAGTCAACCGACAGGCCCGCCTGGGCTGCCAGTTTTTCCAGTTGCTCATTGCTCATCCTGTTCCTCCACAACGTCACTCGATTTCAGGCTGACAATGGCCGTGTATGGATTGAGGGTGGCGGATGGGGAAAGTTCTGCGGACTTGGCACGGGATTGATGAAGCACTCTGTAGCCGGTGTGATCATCAGTGTCGACCGCCTCGCTGCCGAGGTTCAGATCAATGCGCAACTCGCTGCCGTCGCCCAGCTTCCAGCGTGCGCTGACGGCTTTGTCGCCGAGCTCTTTCACGCCCAACGCACCGGCGCCGTGCAGGCGAGGGAACAGCTCGGTCTTGCGAATCTGCAGCAAGGTTTTGTAGAGCTCAAGCCAGTTGCGATGGTCCTGACCCTTGTCGGTTTCCAGCAGCAGCGCATCGAACGCCGGACGCGAGGCCTCGAAAGTTTTAAGAGCATTGGGATCAGGGATCTGCTCGCGCTTGGCCGGATCCTTGAACGCGGCGAAATCCTTGAACTCGCCACGACGTCCTTCACGCACGGCATCTGCCAGCTCGTCATGGAAGTCAGTGAAGAACAGAAACGGCTCGCTTGCGCCCCACTCATCGCCCATGAACATCAGCGGGATCATCGGTGACAGCAGCAACAGCGCGGTCGCCGCCTGCAATGCAGGGGGCGGGCTCAGCTGAACCAGACGCTCGCCGAAGGCCCGGTTGCCGATCTGGTCGTGGTTCTGCAGAAACAGCACGAAAGAGGTCGGCGGCAGATGGCCGCTCGGTTCGCCCCGGGCGTGGCCATGACGGGTGGATTCGCCTTGATAGACAAAGCCTTCGCCCAGCAGACGCGCAAGCTTTTGCGTGGGTTTTTCGGCGAAGTCGGTGTAGTAAGCGTCGGTCTCGCCGGTCAGCAGGACGTGCAGCGTGTTGTGGCCGTCATCGTTCCACTGGGCGTCGTAGCCCTGATCCATGCGTCCGGCTTCGTTGAATTCGTTTTCCAGGGTCAGCCACACGTGACGCTCCGACGGAATCGTCTCGCGTACGTGTTCTGCCAGGTCTTGCAGAAAAGTCGGGTCTTCGATGGCGTGCACGGCGTCGAAACGCAGGCCGTCGAAGCGGTAGTTCTGCAGCCACATCATCGTGTTGTCGATAAAGAAGTCGTGTACTTCACGGCGGCGGAAATCGATTGCGTCGCCCCACGGCGTCTTCTTGTCGCTGCGGAAGAAATGGCTGGCGTAGGCGCCGAGGTAATTGCCGTCCGGGCCGAAGTGGTTGTAGACCACGTCCAGAATGACCGCGAGGCCCAACCCGTGGGCGGTGTCGATCAGGTGCTTGAGTTGGTCGGGCGTGCCATAGGAGGACTGCGCGGCATAAGGCAACACGCCGTCGTAGCCCCAGTTGCGATCACCCGGGAACTGCGCGATGGGCATCAGCTCGATGGCGGTGATGCCGGTGTCCACCAAATGCTGCAGACGCTGTTCAACGCCTTCATAGCCACCCAGTGCACCGACGTGCAGCTCGTAGATGACCGCCTCGTGCCAGGGCCGTCCCTGCCACTCGGTGTTCTTCCATTGGTAGGCGGCCTGGTCGACGACGATGCTGTAGCCGTGCACGTCGCCGTCCTGGGCCCGGGAGGCCGGGTCGGGAACGGTGAGATTGTTTTGTCCATCGAGAGCGACGTTGAAGCGATAGCGCGTGCCAGCTCCACACTCGGTTTCGACCACGAACCAGCCGTCCTGCTCTGGCTGAAGGGCCTGTGCAGGCCCGTTTTCGAATTCGACGCTGACGCTTTGGGCGTCCGGTGCCCAGAGGGCAAACCGGGTGTGTTGTGGATCCAGCATGACGGCGCCGTGGCGCCAGTTTTGATCCGTGCGCGAAGGCATCCGTAATTCCTTGATCAGTGGGTTTTCAATAATGCAGTGCCACGCCTGCGTTTTTCTTCAGCAGCTCCTGGTAAAGATCGGCGTAGGGTTCTACTGCCTTGTGCCAATCGAACGGAGCGGCCATGGCGCGGCAGCGCATGGCGTTGAGCAGCAATGGACTTTCGAAGACCTTGAACGCGCGGGTCAGGGCTTCGGTGTAGCTCTCGACCGTGGATTCGTCGAACAGGAAACCGGTGCAGCCGTCTTCGATGGTGTCCGCGAGACCGCCAGTGCGGCGTGCGATCGGCAGGGAGCCGAAGCGCTGCGCGTACATCTGGCTCAGGCCGCAAGGCTCGTAGCGCGAAGGCATCAGCAGAAAATCACTGCCGGCGAACATGCGACGTGCGTCGGTTTCGTTGAAGCCCACACGGACACTGACCTGCCCCGGGAAGCGGGCGGCGAGGGCGCGCATGGCGTCTTCTTCTTCAGGTTCGCCACGGCCGATGATCGCAATCTGGCCGCCGTTGTTGACGATGTGCTCGGCAACCCCGATGGTCAGGTCCAGACCCTTCTGGTAAACCAGACGGGAGACCACGGCGAACAGCGGGCCGGTGGAAGGCTCCAGTTCAAACAGCTCGCGCACGTAGTCAGCGTTGATTTCCTTGCGTGTCCACTCGTTCGGAGCGAAGCGGCAGATCAGGTGCTCGTCGGTGGCAGCGTCCCAGCTCTCGTCGATGCCGTTGGGAATGCCGCTGAGCTGACCGCGGTCGGCTTTGCTCTGCAGGAAGCCTTCCAGGCCACAGCCAAAATCCGGGGTGGTAATTTCTTTGGCGTAGGTCGCGCTCACAGTCGTGATATGGCTGGAATACGCCATGCCGGCCTTGATGAACGACAGCTGACCGTAAAACTCCATGCCTTCCGGGCTCAATGCTGAGTCGGGAATGCCCAGCTCACGGCTGGAGGCAATGCTGACAAAGCCCTGATACGCCAGGTTGTGGATAGTGAAGATCGACGGCGTGGTCTGGCCGCGCCATTTCATGTACGCCGGCGCCAGGCCTGCTGGCCAGTCGTGAGCGTGAACGAGCTCGGGGCACCACTGGGTCTTCACCGCGCCGGCCGCAAAGTCGGCAGCCGCCAGGCCCAGGCGGGCAAAGCGAATATGGTTGTCAGACCAGTCGCGGCCGTCATTGTCACCGTAGGGCGTGCCTTCACGCTCGTACAACTCGGGACAGATCAGGACGTAAATGACCAGACCGTCTTTCATGTCCATCCGGCCGATCTTGCAGGGAGGCAGCGCGGCGTGACCGGGCAGCTCGCTGATGATGTGGATCGGGTTGCCACTATTGATGACCTGTGGATAGCCGGGAATCAGCACGCGTACATCGTGCAGGTGGCGCATGGCGCGCGGCAGTGCGGCAGACACATCGCCCAGGCCGCCGGTTTTCACCAGGTCGGCCATCTCTGAAGTCACGAACAGGACTTTCTTGCGGGTCACCGAAGAAATCACTGGTTGAACAGGAGGCAGTTGCAGCACGGGTGCGCTCGTCGTTGCGAAGACCGGCAGATGGGTCAGCTCGCTGGCCGGCTGATTAAAACTCTCTCCCTTCTGGGTTTTGACAGCGGCACTAATCATCGTTTTCTCCAGTTCGATATGCAGTGTTGGTACAGCACTTAAGGTGTAAGCAGCCATTTCCTATGGCCAGGCACACAAGACCTACGCAAGATCGATACCCATTTACCGACTGCACATTAGAGGACAAGGTGAAAGCGGACTCTGCTTCGATTTTTCAACAGCATAGTTGCTCTATTCACATGACCCATGCGCCTGTGCAGAAGTTTCGACAATTTTTCCGGGCCATGTCTGGCATGCGGGATTGCGATGCGGGGTATTGTGGAATTCAGGGTGATGAAGCGATCTGCGAGGCCCTGAATGCGCCGTTGTGGAGCATGGGGTGTAGGCCTTGTTACAGGGGTGCCGTCGGTCGGATTGTTGGACAATTACCGGGCCGATGGTCTATCCGCGCGCAGCCCCTGCGCTGTTGTGGGACACCGTAGGCACAATTTGCTCGCGCTGCCTTTTCCCGGTGCGCGCCGGAAGAATTCCTGACCGATCAGAGACATTTCCTACTTCTGTATAAGGATATTTTTTCGGCCAGGGCGTTAGAATCGCCGCCACGCGGCACGTCGGCACACTGAGTCGACTGCCTGTTGAGGTTTCTCCAGCGGTAGAGGAAGTCAATGCAAGCCCCTGAGGTTCTGGTACTGCAAGCCAGCTACAGCAATTCGGTTCACGCAGAAGCGATCGGATTTCTGCTTAATCAATACGCCGAAGACGCCATGGGTGGCGGTCAGTCGCTGTCCATGGACACCCGTCAGCAATTGGCGATCGAACTGGCCAAGCGCCCCCATGCGTTCAGCGTGCTGGCGTTCATCGCCGGCGAGCCGGTCGGCCTGGTCAACTGCTTCGAGGGCTTCTCGACCTTCGCCTGCCGGCCATTGGTCAACGTGCATGACGTGGTGGTGATCGCCTCCGCGCGAGGCCAGGGAATCAGCCAGAAGATGCTGGCCAAAGTCGAGGAAATCGCCCGCCAGCGCGGCTGCTGCAAAATCACCCTGGAAGTGCTCGAAGGCAACGAAGCCGCCAAAGGCGCGTACCGCAAGCTTGGATTTGCCGACTACCAGCTGGACCCGCAAATGGGTCGCGCGCTGTTCTGGCAGAAGTCGCTCTAGCGAAGCGCTGTCAGCGGGACCGGCTTCAGCCGGGAAGAGGCCGGTTTGAACACCTTCAATTTTATGGTGTGACGCAATAAGGCTTCCCGGCTAAAGCCGGTCCCACTCAATACCCGCGGTGTTTCTGTTGTTGCCCAGGCAACACCTTCCAAACCATTTGTAACAGTTCTGTCCTGTAAGGCGATTCCGAGAGCGCGATAGGATCGCCTCCCGTATTGCTTTCAGGACACACATGTCGCTCTCTCTGGAACCTCCCAGTCGCCGATTCCCCTCAAACAGGGTCGCAGGCGTTCACGTCGCTTTATCCCGCTTAAACAAGATTTCTGTCTGGCTCGACCTGCCTTCCGGCACGTCGGGCCTTTTCGTGTCTGTGCCATTGATCGAGAAGGGGCGCTGACCCATGGAGTGGATTGCTGATCCCACGGCCTGGCTTGGCCTGTTGACCCTGATTGTGCTTGAGCTGGTGCTTGGCATCGACAACCTCGTTTTCATTGCCATCCTCGCCGACAAGCTGCCGCCCGAGCAGCGCGACCGCGCGCGGGTGCTCGGCCTGTCGCTGGCGTTGATCATGCGCCTGGGCCTGCTCGCGAGCATTTCGTGGATGGTGACGCTGACCGAGCCGCTGTTCGAGATTTTCGAGAAGAGCTTCTCCGGTCGTGACCTGATCATGCTGTTCGGCGGTGTGTTCCTGCTGTTCAAGGCGACCATGGAATTGCACGAGCGCCTCGAGGGCCACGTCGCCCAGCGGGCGGGCAGCACAACCTACGCGCTGTTCTGGCCGATCGTTGCGCAGATCGTCGTGCTCGACGCGGTGTTCTCGCTGGACGCCGTGATCACCGCCGTGGGCATGGTCGATGAGCTGTCGATCATGATGATCGCCGTGGTGTTCTCGATCGCCATCATGATCATCGCCAGCAAACCGTTGACCGCCTTTGTAAACGCTCACCCGACCGTCATCATGCTGTGCCTGGGCTTTCTGATGATGATCGGCTTCAGCCTGACCGCCGACGGCCTGGGTTTCCATATCCCCAAGGGCTATCTGTACGCGGCCATCGGTTTTTCGATCCTGATCGAGGTGTTCAACCAGATCGCCCGTGCCCGCCGCAAACGCAGCGTGAAAGGTGACTTGCCACGCCGCGAGCGCACCGCCCATGCCGTGTTGCGCCTGCTGGGTGGCCGCAGGCCGAGCGCCGAGGAGCTTGGTGAGGAGATCGCCGACATGCTCGATGGCGACAGCGACGAAGTGGTGTTCGACCGCCGCGAGCGGGTGATGATCAGCGGCGTGCTGCAATTGGCCCAGCGGCCCATTCGCGGTGTGATGACGGTGCGCAACGACGTCGACGTGATCGATCTGGATGACACGCCGGAAGGCATTCGCCAGCGACTGGTCAACTCGTCGTACTCGCGACTGCCGCTGATCCGCGGGGGCCGCATCGACGAGCCGCTGGGCTTCGTGCACAAGAAGGAAATGCTCAACGCCTGGCTGTCCGGTACCGAGCCGAACATCGAACACTTGGCCCGGCCGACGCTCAATCTGCTGGAGAGCTTCTCGATCCTCAACGCCCTGGAGCAGATGCGCGCGCAGTCCACGCACATCGCCTTCGTGATCAACGAATTCGGCGATTTCGCCGGCATCCTGACCATGACCGACATCCTCGAATCCATCGCCGGCGAGCTGCCGGACGCCAGTGAAATCGAGGGCCCGGACTTGATCGAAGAGGGCGGGGGCGTGCTGGTCAATGCCGCCATGAACCTCAGTCACCTGCGCGAACGCATCGGCTTCAAGGCGCGGGCGACCGGTGATTATCAGACCCTGGCGGGACTGGTGGTGAGCCTGCTGGATCGTTTGCCGGTGATTGGCGACGAATTGCAGTGGGAGGGTTGGCACCTGAAGGTCGTGCAAGTGCAGGAGCGGCGGGTGACCCGCGTGCTGCTGCGTCAAGCACCGGCTCCATAACCCTGGTTGAAGCACAACCCATTCCGACGAACACAAAAAAGGCCTGCATTGCGCAGGCCTTTTCGTTTGCAGCGAACGTTACTTCGCCTTTTTTACTTTTGCACCACTTCGGGCATGGTCCCGGGCTGGCTGGCGGCCTTTTCCATATGGGCAAAATCACTCAGCCCCTTCGGCGCATAGGGGTCGCCGATCATGCGTGGGCGCGCCTTGAAGTCCAGGCTCACAAGGCTTTTGGTGGTATCGAGTTCATCAAAGCTCAGGCCTGCCAGTTGCGCCCAGGTATGGATCAGGTTCGAACTGGTGTAGGGCCGATCGTGGATGCTCTCGAAATTCCAGTCATGGGTCTGCTTCCACTTCGGCGAGGCGTAGGCAATGAAGGGCACGGTGTACATCGGGATGGTCGGTTTGTTCTCGTTGCGGCCCAGAGTGTTGCGGCCTGGCGAGTCATAAACGTCTTCGCCGTGGTCCGAGAGGTACAGCAGGAAGCCGTTCGGGTCGGCCTTGCCATATTCCTTGATCAGGCTGGAGACCACGAAATCGTTGTACAGCACGGCGTTGTCGTAGCTGTTGTAGAACTCCAGCTTGCTGTCATCGATGTCCGCTGGTACGCCGTCACGTCCGCTGAATTTTGCGAACTCCTCCGGGAAGCGGTACTGATAGGCCATGTGGGTACCGAGCAGGTGCACCACGATCAGTTTGCGCGGCGCGGCATCGGTCAGCGCTTTGGTAAAAGGCGCGATCACGTCGCCGTCGTACTGGCGAGCGTTCTGGTTGCGGTTGTTATTCAGGTAGACCTGTTCGTCAGCCTGTTCGGAAAAGGTGGTCAGCATCGTGTTGCGCTTGGTCATCGTCTGCTGGTTGGTGATCCAGAACGTCTTGTAGCCCGCCTGTTTCATCACGCTGACGATCGACGGCGTCTTCAGGTAAAGGTCCGGGTTTTCCTCATCGGCGAAGGTCAACACCTGCTGCAGCGCCTCGATGGTGTAAGGCCGAGGCGTGATGACGTTATTGAACACCTGCAGCTGGTCCTTCATGGCGTCCAGGTTCGGTGTGGTCTGGCGCGGGTATCCATAAAGGTGCATGCGCCCGCGGTTGGTCGACTCTCCGATCACCAGCACCAGGGTGGTGGGCAGATTGGCCTGCTGGTCCTTGAGGTTTTTCAGCGGCGCAATGTTGCTGCTGCTGGTCAGCATGTCCTGCATGCCATCCAGTTGCTGGGTGTAACGGTGATAGGCAACGATCATCTGCCATGGCACCGCTGGCTCGATGCGCGACTCGAAGGCTTCGAGGGCCGAGGCGGTGTCGTCGTGGCGGGCCAACTGTTTGGCCAGCGGGTAACCGATGATGCCGATCAACAGCGCTGCCGCAACGGCGTAGGCGCGAGCGCGTGGCATGTACACCGGACGCAGGCGTGTCCACAGGAAGATCGCGAACGCGGTGTGGGCGATGAACGCCAGCACGATCCACCACGCGAAGTATTGGGTCATGTACTCGCCGGCTTCAGAGATGTTCGATTCGAACATGATGAAGATGACGCTCTGGGAAAACTCCTGCTGGTAAATGAAGAAGTAACCCAGGCTTGCCATGGAGCAGGCCCACAGAATCACGCCGATGACCGCAGCCATGATGCGGGTCTTTTGCGGGAACATCAGCATGGGCGCGAGCCAGATGCCGCTGATCACGAACGCCTGACGGAAGCCGGCAAAACCGGTGATGCCGGTCAGTTGGATAAGCAGTTGCGTGATGCCGGAGAAGTACCAGAAAAACACGAACAGCCAGATCACTCCCGCCCAGTCGAACCCTTTCGGAGTCGTAGTGCTCCGTTTCATCGTTGTCATCAAGCGCTCCGCTATAGACCGTTCAGGCGACCAAACACCGCCCGAATGAATTCAAGTGCCAGCATCTGGCCAGCAATCAATGTGTTGAGGGTCGGGATTATGTTTTCAACGGGGTGAAAATTTTGTCAGGAGGGTGTTGCGAAACCGCCAAAATCGGCTAAAGGCGCGGAGGCTAGAGCAGGGCGGGGAACGTAACGGCGTGTGTCGGGTCCGACGGAGGGTCGAAAACCGTGTCAAGTGTGCGGCAATGCAAGGCGCTGCCGAGGTACGGCGGAGGGTGGATTCAACGATGCGCCGGCAAGCCTGCAGATCGGGCTTGCCTTGAAGGGTGTGGTGCGGGGAGTCGTGAATCAGGCGTGCAGGGCGGTGCCGTTGCCGATGAGCTGGGCGTGTTGCAGCATCGAAGTCAGCTGGGCGACTTTGTTCTGCAATACGGCGCGTTCTTCCCTGAGCTGGCGCAGCTCGTCACGACGGATTGTGACGTAAAGGGTCTGTGGAGCGTTGGCTGTCAGTACTGTGCCCATTGCACACCTCGCAAATGGCGGGTTCAACTTCATAAGGTTCAAGCAAGGACGTCTGCTACCTGGCAAATCCTGCTCACTACCTCTATCGGCCGGAATTCTGATTTCTTTTGCGTAAAAAAGGAACTTTTTTATTTATGATTGTCGCGAACGTTTCTTGATCGCGAAAACCTGCGTCATAGGGCAGTCTTGCAGACCTCTGTGCCGATGCACATGAAACATTTTTCACCGGGAAACCATAGTTTGCCTCCCCGGACTAACCCACTATGCGGCACTGGGCTATAAACTGAGGCACCTCTGAATTTGATTAAGGAGCACCTCTACATGCAACTCGGGATTGTTGGACTAGGCCGCATGGGCGGCAACATCGCACGTCGACTGATGCTCAATGGCCACACGACCGTGGTCTATGATCGCGATGAGAAGTCTCGCACCGTGCTCGCCGCAGAAGGCTCGACCCCGGCAACAGACCTCGCCTCACTGGTCGCTGCCCTGGAAAAACCGCGAGCCGTCTGGGTGATGTTGCCTGCTGGCGCTCCAACCGAAGACACCATCAACGAGCTGGCCGACCTGCTCGATGCCGACGACGTGATCATCGACGGTGGCAACACCTTCTATAAGGACGACGTACGTCGCTCCGTGGCGCTGAAAGACAAAAACCTGCACTACGTAGACGTGGGCACCTCCGGCGGCGTCTGGGGCCTGGAACGCGGCTACTGCATGATGATTGGCGGTGAAACCGACGTCGTCACGCGCCTCGACCCGATCTTCAAGACCCTGGCCCCTGGCATCGGCGACATCCCGCGCACCAAGGACCGTTCCAAGGATGCCGATCCCCGCGCCGAGCACGGTTACATCCACGCCGGCCCGCCGGGCGCAGGCCACTTCGTCAAGATGATTCACAACGGCATCGAGTACGGCATGATGCAGGCCTTCGCCGAAGGCTTCGACATCCTCAAGACCAAGAACTCGGAAAACCTCCCTGTCGAGCAGCGCTTTGACCTGAACCTGGGCGACATCGCCGAAGTCTGGCGTCGCGGCAGCGTGGTCTCCTCCTGGCTCCTGGACCTGACCGCCGACGCTCTGGCCACCGACCCACAGCTCAACGCCTATTCCGGCTCCGTCGCCGACAGCGGTGAAGGCCGCTGGACCATCGAAGCGGCCATGGAGCAGGCGGTGCCGGTTCCGGTGCTGTCCACTTCGCTGTTCGCCCGCTTCCGCTCCCGTCAACAAAGCACGTACGGCGACAAGATGCTGTCCGCCATGCGTTTCGGATTTGGTGGTCATAAGGAACCAAAATAATGGGTTTATCCCGCAGCAAGCAGAATGCTCCGGTCGCTCCGGCGACCACGCTGTTCCTCTTCGGCGCCCATGGTGACCTGGTCAAACGGCTGTTGATGCCGGCCCTCTACAACCTGTTTCGCGACGGGTTGGTGGGGGAGGACCTGCACATTGTCGGCGTTGACCACAACACCGTCAGCGATGCCGATTTCGCCAAGAAGCTCGAGGATTTCATTCGTCAGGAGGCGGCCAGCAAGGTCGCCCAGGGCGGCGAAGAGCCTCTGGATCCGGCGCTGTGGGGCAACCTGTCGAAGCGCATCACGTACATCACCGGCGATTTTCTCGACGATTCCACGTACGCGGACATCGACGCGAAGATCAAGAGCACGGGCACCCGCAACGCCGTGTTCTACCTGGCGACCGCGCCGCGTTTCTTCAGTGAAGTGACGCAGCGTCTGGGCTCTTCCGGGCTGATGGTCGAAGACGACGACAGCTTCCGTCGCGTGGTGATCGAGAAGCCGTTCGGCCACGATCTGCCCAGCGCTGTGGCATTGAACAACTGCTTGCTGAAGGTCATGAGCGAGAAGCAGATCTACCGGATCGACCATTACCTGGGCAAGGAAACGGTGCAGAACATTCTGGTCAGCCGTTTCTCCAACGGTCTGTTCGAGTCGTTCTGGAACAACCACTACATCGACCACGTGCAGATCACCGCGGCCGAAACCGTGGGCGTTGAGACCCGTGGCAGTTTTTACGAGACCACCGGCGCGCTGAGGGACATGGTGCCCAATCATCTGTTCCAGCTGCTGGCGATGGTCGCAATGGAACCGCCCGCTGCGTTTGGCGCCGATGCCGTGCGCGGCGAGAAGGCCAAGGTGGTCGGTGCGATTCGGCCCTGGTCGGAAATGGAAGCGCTGGCCAATTCGGTGCGCGGTCAGTATTCCGAGAGCAGCATCGATGGTAAGGCCGTCACCGGCTACCGTCAGGAAGACCGTGTCGATCCCGAGAGCAACACCGAAACCTACGTCGCCCTCAAGGTGATGATCGACAACTGGCGCTGGATGGGCGTGCCGTTCTACCTGCGCACCGGCAAGCGCATGAGCGTGCGCGACACCGAGATCGCCATCTGCTTCAAGCCGGCGCCCTATGCGCAGTTCCGTGATACCGATGTCGACAGCGTCGCGCCGAATTTCCTGAAGATCCAGATCCAGCCTGACGAAGGCATGTGGTTTGATCTGCAGGCCAAGAAGCCCGGCCCGACCCTGGACATGCAGACCATCGAGCTGGGTTTTGCCTACAAGGACTTCTTCGAGATGCAGCCGTCGACCGGGTACGAAACCCTGATCTACGATTGCCTGACCGGCGACCAGACCCTGTTCCAGCGCGCCGACAACATCGAGAACGGCTGGCGTGCCGTGCAACCGTTCATTGATGCCTGGGCCAAGGATCCGCAAGTGGACCTTTACCACGCAGGCGAGGACGGGCCCTCGGAGGCCGATGAGTTGCTGGCCCGTGACGGCCGCACATGGCAGCGCCTGGGATGAGTGACGTTTCGCAGCCCCTCATCCAGTTCATGCTGTCCGACATCGACGGCACGCTGCTGCACCCCGATCACAGCCTGAGCCAGGCCAACATCGATGCCGTGCGTAAATTGCAGGAGGCCGGGATTCATTTCTCGGTCGCCAGCAGCCGCCCGCCGCGGGCCATGCGTCAGCAGATCAAAGCCTTGGGCATCACGCTGCCGACCGTGGCGTTCAACGGCGCCAACATCATCAACCCGGACGGCAGTTTGTTGAAGGCCCACCGCATTGATGTCGCGGCGGCCCGCACCAGTCTGGAGTTGTTCGCCAGCGAGGCGGTGGCGGTCTGGGTCTTTGCCGATGACCAGTGGCTGCTGCTCAATCCCGAAGGGGATTACGTCGACCACGAACGCAACACGCTGGGTTACGACTTCGTTCAGGTCGACAGCTTCGACGAATACCTGGACCGCATCGACAAGATCGTCGCGGCGAGCAAGGACTTCGAGCTGCTCAAGCGCCTGGAGGCCACGCTCAACCCGCTGATCGCCAAGTCTGCGTTGGCAGCCCGTTCACAATCCTACTACCTGGACGTCACCGCGCTGGACGCCAACAAGGGCACTGCCCTTGAGACGCTGGCCGATGCGTTGGGCGTGCCGCTGGCCCACACCGCGGCGATCGGCGACGCGGGCAACGATGTGGCGATGTTCCTTCGCGCCGGGCTGTCGATTGCGATGGGGCAGGCCGAGGTGGGCGTCAAGACCCAGGCCAACTACGTTACCGACAGCAATGCCGATGACGGGCTGGCGAAGGCCATCGAGCGTTACATCCTGCCCCGTTGATTCGGGGCGGCGGTTGCGCTGCTACTCATGGGTACCGCTAATCAAGGGGCCGGCGCACAACAAGAATAAAGTGCTCACCAAGAGGGATGACCGCCCGATGGCTGTATTGATCGAAGATTACGCGCTGCTCGGCAACTGCCGGACCGCAGCGCTGGTGGCCCGCGACGGGTCGCTGGACTGGCTGTGTTTCCCGCGCTTCGATGCGCCGGCCTGTTTCGCCGCGCTGCTGGGCGACAGCAACAACGGGCGCTGGAAGCTGGCGCCGGTTGACGGCAGCACCCGGTCCCGCCGCAGCTACCGTGACGGCACACTGATTCTCGAAACCCTCTTCACCACCGACACCGGACAGGCGCTGCTCATCGACTTCATGCCCATGGAGACCGACAGCAGCGTGGTGCGCATCGTCGTTGGCGTAGAAGGGCGCGTGGATTTTTCCATGGATCTGGCGATCCGCTTTGACTATGGCAGCACCGTGCCGTGGGTGGAGAAGCGCGATCCGCACACCATGACCGCCGTTGCCGGCCCGGACATGCTGGTGCTGCGCACGCCCGCCGAACTGCACCCGATGGACCATCACACCGAGAGCCTGTTCAGCGTTGAAGCCGGTCAGCGGCTGGGCTTCGCGCTGTCCTGGCAGGCCTCCCACGAACCGGTGCGTGCGGGGTTCGATGTGGAATCGGCGCTGCAGCAGACCGAAACCTTCTGGCGTGATTTTTCAGGCCGCTGCCCGGATGTCGGCCCCTGGACGGATCAGGTCAAGCGTTCGCTGATCACCCTCAAGGCCATGACCTATGCGCCGACCGGCGGGATCGTTGCGGCGGTGACCACCTCGTTGCCGGAGCAACTGGGCGGCGAGCGCAACTGGGATTACCGCTTCTGCTGGCTGCGCGATGCGACCATGACCCTGCTGGCGTTCATGAACCTGGGCTACTTCGAAGAAGCGACCGCGTGGCGCAACTGGCTGCTGCGCTCGATCGCGGGCAACCCGGAACAGGTGCAGATCATGTACGGCCTGGCGGGGGAGCGGCGCTTGCTGGAGTATGAGTTGCCGTGGCTGGCCGGCTACGAGCATTCGCGTCCCGTGCGGGTCGGCAATGGTGCGGCCAGTCAGGTGCAGCTGGATGTGTACGGCGAAGTCGCCGACGCCATGACCCAGGCCCTTAAAAACGGCCTGCCGGCGCTGCCGCGCAGCACGGAGATCCAGAAAGTGATCATGCCGTTTCTGGAAAAAGTCTGGCATCAACCGGACGCCGGCATCTGGGAAATCCGCTCGGCACCTCGGCATTTCACCCATTCCAAAGTCATGGCGTGGGTGTCATTCGACCGCAATGCCGTGGTGTTGGCCAAGAGCGATAACCCGCAAGACCGCGAGCGGGGTCGGCATTATCGTGAGGTCGCCGATCAGATCCACGCCGACGTCTGCGCCCACGGCTTCGACGCAGAATTGGGCAGCTTCGTGCAGACCTACGGCGGCCAGGAAATGGACGCCAGTCTCCTGCAGATCGCGCTGACCGGCTTCCTCCCCGTCGACGACCCCCGCGTCACCGGCACCGTCACACGGATTGAACAGTCGCTGATGAAAGACGGCCTGCTGCTGCGCTACGACAGCGAACGCAGCACCGACGGCGTGTCGGGCAGCGAAGGGACCTTCCTGGTGTGTTCGTTCTGGCTTGCCGACGTCTACGTGCTGCAAGGCCGCGACGACGAGGCCCAAATCCTCTTCGAACGCCTGTGTGGCCTGTGCAACGACGTCGGCCTCCTCGCCGAACAATACGACCCCCAGCAAAACCGCATGCTCGGCAACTTCCCCCAAGCCTTCAGCCACATCGGCATCATCAACACCGCCCTGAACCTTCACCGCGTCATCTGCCCCGTAAAAAGCCGCGCGGCCGCTCGGTCTTAGTGGGGCAGGGCATTAGCCGATGTCGGTGATGGGGGGACAGGTTTTGCGTTACCCTCAGAGATTGATAGCGCTCACAGGGGCCTCTTCCCGGCTAAAGCCGGTCCCACTAAAAGCAACGCGTGCTGCAGCGGGATCGGCTCCGACTGTAGGACCGGCTTCAGCCGGGAAGCTTTTGCTTTTGCTCTTGCCGTTGCTTTTGATCTCCAAACACAAGATGTCCATTCACCGCCAATCGCGACTTGGGTGCAGGCTGAACGCAGGTCTCGCGCAGTGGGCCGAGCCGCATGGATGCGGCGAGAGCGCCGTCAGGGCATGGATGCCCGTTCGGCGCGGGCCCACGG
>NZ_JASCOY010000075.1:0-23873 GCF_029960075.1 Pseudomonas sp. PS02290 | reverse complement strand
GCTAAAGCCGGTCCCACTGAGTGCGCGCGATCTTTTAGTGGGACCGGCTTTAGCCGGGAAGAGGCCAGTGTGTACGCCATCAGTCTTGCGGTGTGACGCCTGACGCTTTCCCGGCTAAAGCCGGTCCTACGATCGGCGTCAGCCCCACAATCGAAAGTCGCAGCCAGTCTCACAACAGGAAAGCGGCGCAGCCTCAATACGGGTCGTCGGGGTTGCCCGAATGCACCTGATACCGCTCGACAATCCGCTCGATCTCCCCGGACATCTTCATCCTCAGCAGCGTGCGCATGATGCGTTGCGCGGGTACGCTCGGGTCGTTGCGGGCGACGCAACCCACGGGCTGTTCATCGATGATCCACACGGCCCTGAGTTTCTCGTCGGCTTTCTGGTCGCGGTTGTACCAGTCCAGCGACCACTGGGTGTCCACGGCGTATCGGTAGCGATGGGCCGAGAGCTTTTGCAGGACCTGCTCCTGGAGTCTGGCGTCTTCGCGGATCAAATCGCGCGTGGCGAACAGCGGGTCCAGCACCGGGTAGGCATAGCCCAGCACGGTGCCGATGTGATCGCCGAGAATCGCGCTCAACTGAAAGGGTGCGGTGTCGTAGGCACTGCCGACCAGCACGTTGCGCTGGGTCAGCAGTGGCAGGCTCCAGGTGTAGTCGCCCGACATGTCCGGCAACCAGGATTGCGCGGCGTAACAGCGCACATCGACGTCACCGCGCTCGGTCGCCGCCTGCACCCTAAGCCGTGGATACACGCGATATTCGGCAGTCTGGCCGATCTGCCGGGCCAGGCTTTCCATGATGTCGAAAAGAATGCCGGTCTCAGGTCCGTCGGGACCCACTTGCATCAGCGGCATCGACCAACTGTCGGCCACGGCGAAACGCAGGGGCGGGCCTTGCGCCGCAGCAGGTGCGCTCAGTAACTCCACGGCGCCCAAAAGTCCCAAGCCACTCACCCACACTCGCATCCGGATCCCTCGAAGTAACAGTGCGACGCTTCAAGCCTGCTGTGTCTTCGGAATCCAGGTGCGGAACCTTATGGGGGAACCATCTCGCGGAGCCGTCTTGCGGAGCCAGGCCAGCCATAATAAAGCGATAAGCGTCGGACACCAGATGCAATTTTGCCCCTGCTCCGCTAGCATTGGCGGTCTTCCGCAACCCAGTCGCGACGGTTTTCAATGAGTTATCAGGTTCTTGCACGTAAATGGCGTCCGCGCTCGTTCCGCGAAATGGTCGGCCAGACCCATGTGCTCAAGGCCCTGATCAACGCGCTGGACAGCCAGCGCCTGCACCACGCCTATTTATTCACGGGCACAAGGGGGGTCGGCAAGACCACCATCGCGCGGATCATTGCCAAGTGCCTGAACTGTGAAACCGGTATCACTTCAACGCCCTGCGGCGAGTGCTCGGTGTGCCGCGAGATCGATGAAGGCCGCTTTGTCGACCTGATCGAGATCGACGCCGCCAGCCGCACCAAGGTTGAGGACACTCGCGAGCTGCTCGACAACGTGCAATACGCACCCAGTCGCGGCCGCTTCAAGGTCTACCTGATCGACGAAGTGCACATGCTCTCCAGCCACTCGTTCAATGCGTTGCTCAAAACGCTGGAAGAGCCGCCGCCCTACGTCAAGTTTATCCTCGCCACCACTGATCCGCAGAAGCTGCCGGCGACCATTCTGTCCCGCTGCCTGCAGTTCTCCCTGAAAAACATGACGCCCGAGCGTGTGGTCGAGCATTTGACCCACGTCCTTGGCGTTGAAAACGTTCCGTTCGAAGACGACGCGCTGTGGCTGCTGGGTCGCGCCGCCGATGGCTCGATGCGTGACGCCATGAGCCTCACCGATCAGGCGATTGCCTTCGGCGAAGGCAAAGTGCTGGCGGCCGATGTGCGCGCCATGCTCGGTACGCTGGATCACGGCCAGGTGTTCGACGTGCTGGCTGCGTTGATCGAGGGCGATGCCCGCTCGCTGCTTGAAGCCGTGCGCCATCTGGCCGAACAGGGCCCTGACTGGAGCGGCGTGCTCTCGGAGATTCTCAACGTGTTGCACCGGGTCGCCATCGCCCAGGCGCTGCCTGAAGGGGTGGACAATGGCCATGGCGATCGTGATCGCGTACTGGCTCTGGCCCAGTCATTGCCCGCCGAAGACGTGCAGTTCTATTACCAGATGGGCCTGATCGGTCGCCGCGATTTGCCGCTGGCGCCGGACCCCCGTGGCGGGTTCGAGATGGTGCTGCTGCGCATGCTGGCGTTCCGGCCCGCAGACGCCGACAACGCGCCGACGCAGCCGTTAAAGTCAGTGGGGATCAACCCGGCCACGGTTGATTCCCGGACAGCGGTGGCGAGTTCAGCATCCGCAGCACCCAACCCCGTCACCGCCCCGTCGCCAGCGCCGGTTATCGACAAGCCTGCTCCGGTGGCCGTGCCTGATGCTCAACCTGCGAAGCCAAAGGCTGAGGAAGAGATCGATCTGCCCTGGAACGAGCCGAAGGTTACGCCGCCAGCCGCTGCTGCCGAGCCCGAAGCAGAGCCTGAACCAGAGCCGTCCTCGCAGCCCGCTTCCGAATCCGTCGCCGAGATTCCCGAGCCCGTCCTCGACACCGTGGCCGAGCAGCCTGATCTGACGCCAATGCCGGCGCCGGTCCCCGCGAGCCCTGTGCCTGAAGCGCCTGAAGTCGAGTCGTCAGAGCAACGGCAAGCCGCCGCCGACGTCGTGACGCTGCAGATGATCGAGCACGTGCCCGACGCGACGCCGTACGTGCCGGCGCCCATGGAGCGCGACGACGAGCCGCCGCCCGATGACGACTACAACGAGCCGGACATCGACATCGACCCGGCATCGTTCGCTTATCTTGACGACCTGGCCCACGAAGCGGTCGAAGCGGTGGAGAAGGAGCCCGAGCTGTTGCCGGCCGCCAAGCCCGCCACCGGGCTGGCAGCCGACTGGCTTGAGCTGTTCCCGAAACTGCCGATTTCCGGCATGACCGGCAGCATCGCCGCCAACTGCACGCTGATTTCGGTGGAGGGCGACAACTGGCTGCTGCACCTGGATCCGGCCCACAGCGCGCTGTTCAACTCGACGCAGCAGCGCCGTCTGAACGACGCGCTGAACCAATACCATGAACGCACCCTCAACCTGAGTATCGAACTGATCAAGCCCGAGCAGGAAACCCCGGCTCAGGCAGCGGCGCGTCGGCGTGCCGATCGGCAGAAGCAGGCCGAGGCGGCGATTCACGGCGATCCGTTCATTCAGCAGATGATGCAGCAGTTCGGTGCGTCCATTCGCGAGGACACGATTGTGCCGGTGGATGGGCCGGCGCAGGCGCCGGTCTAGATGCTGATTCAGGACCAATGATTTCCGGGGGCGCTAAGCTGATGGGGCGCCCCGATTGTTCAACGACTTTCTATCCAATGACTTCCGAGGAGTAACTCCCATGATGAAAGGTGGCATGGCAGGCCTGATGAAGCAGGCTCAGCAGATGCAGGAAAAAATGGCCAAGATGCAGGAAGAGCTGGCCAACGCTGAAGTGACGGGCCAATCCGGCGCCGGTCTGGTCAGCGTGGTCATGACCGGGCGTCACGACGTCAAGCGCGTCAGTCTGGACGACAGCCTGATGCAGGAAGAGAAGGAAATTCTCGAAGACCTGATCGCTGCAGCCGTCAACGACGCTGTACGCAAGATCGAAGCGGCCAGCCAGGAGAAGACCGCCAGCATGACCGCCGGCATGCAGCTGCCCCCGGGCATGAAACTGCCGTTCTGATCGGACTGCCGTTGTGACACCCGAATGCCAGGCCCTCGTGCCTGGCATTTTTGTGTGGGGACGGCGCCAGGGCCGCCCCGGATTACGCGCGTCATATGGAGCCCCACATTCGACCGAACCCGTCCGGCTGCCCACGGTCTGCTTTCTATACCCTCGCAACCCTTCATCATGGAGCCCATTCCGATGACGCAAGAATTGATCCTCAACCAGCGTGTGGTCCTGGCATCCCGTCCACAGGGCGCACCGACCCCGGAAAACTTCCGACTTGAGCGCGAGGCGTTGCCTGACCTGCAAGACGGCCAGGTGCAATTGCGCACGCTCTACCTGTCCCTTGATCCCTACATGCGCGGTCGCATGAGTGACGCCCCGTCCTACGCGGCACCGGTGGAAATCGATGCGGTGATGGAAGGCGGCGCGGTCAGCGTGGTCGAGCAGTCGCGCAACCCGAAATTCAAGGAAGGCGATCTGGTGGTGGGTCAGACCGGCTGGCAGACCCATAGCATTTCCGACGGCAGCAACCTATTGATGGCGCCGAAAGATCTGCCCAGCCCGTCGATGGCGGTGGGCGTGCTCGGCATGCCGGGCATCACCGGTTACATGGGTTTGATGGACATCGGCAAACCGAAAGCGGGCGAGACCCTGGTCGTCGCCGCGGCTTCCGGGGCGGTCGGCTCGGTGGTGGGTCAGGTGGCCAAGCTCAATGGCCTGCGCGTGGTGGGTGTTGCCGGTGGTGAAGACAAATGCCGTTATGTGGTCGACGAGCTGGGCTTCGATGCCTGCATTGATCACCGCAGTGATGATTTCGCCGAGCAGCTGAAAGCGGCCGTCCCGAACGGCATCGACATCTATTTCGAACTGGTCGGCGGCAAGGTGCTTGAAGCGGTCATCCCGCTGCTCAATGAGCGTGCGCGGGTGCCGTTGTGCGGACTGATCGCCCATTACAACGCCCAAAGCCAGCCGGAAGGGCCGAATCAACTGCCACTGTTGATGCGCACGCTGCTGACCAAGCGCGCGAAGATTCAGGGCTTCATCGTCTACGAAGAGTATTACCACCGTCTGGAAGAATTCATGCAGGCCATGATTCCGCTGGTGAAGGACGGCAAGGTGAAATTCCGCGAAGACGTGGTGGAAGGTCTGGAACATGCGCCGGACGCGTTCATTGGCCTGCTCGACGGCAAGAACTTCGGCAAGCTGGTGGTCAAGGTCTCGTGACCCTGATTTGACGGTAATCGGAGGCGCGGGTATAAACCGCGTCTCGTGTTTTTGTCGGACGTTTCTCCAATGAGCTTCAGCCCCCTGATTCGCCAGTTGATCGACTCCCTGCGCATTCTGCCCGGTGTCGGTCAGAAAACCGCCCAGCGCATGGCGTTGCAGCTGCTGGAGCGTGATCGCAGCGGTGGCTCGCGTCTGTCCCAGGCATTGAGTCAGGCGATGGAAGGCGTTGGTCACTGCAAACAATGCCGCACCCTCACCGAAGAAGAACTTTGCCCGCAATGCTCGGACGTCCGTCGCGACGACACACTGCTGTGCGTGGTCGAGGGCCCGATGGATGTGTATGCGGTGGAGCAGACCGGTTACCGCGGGCGCTACTTCGTGCTCAAGGGCCACTTGTCGCCACTGGACGGTCTGGGGCCTGAAGCCATTGGCATCCCGCAGCTGGTCGCGCGGATCGAGGAGCAGGGCTCGTTCACCGAAGTCATCCTCGCCACCAACCCGACGGTGGAAGGCGAAGCGACGGCGCACTACATCGCCCAACTGCTGACCAACAAAGGCCTGGTCACCTCGCGCATTGCCCACGGCGTGCCGCTGGGTGGCGAGCTGGAACTGGTCGACGGCGGCACGCTCGCCCACTCGTTCGCAGGGCGCAAGCCGATTCAGTTGTAGGTGAGTTCCCTGTCTTCAATACGCGCCGCTGTCTTGCAGCGAATGAGGACCTGTGGGAGCGAGCTTGCTCGCGAATAGGCCGGGTCTGCCGCTGAATCTTCAATGCACGTACCGGCCTATTCCCGGCTGAAGCCGGTCCTACAGAGATCCGGCGAACCGATCGACTTTGATCGCGGCGTTACTTATCCGTCAACGCAAACTCGGTCAAACAGAACGTCGGGATTTCCATGTCACGCAGGCGCTTTGAGCCGCCCAGTTCAGGCAGATCGATAATCGCAGCGGCTTCGTGAACCTTCGCGCCCATGCGGCGGATCAGGTTGGCGGCGGCGACCAGCGTGCCGCCGGTGGCGATCAGGTCATCGAACATCACAACCGAATCCCCGTCGCACAAGCTGTCGGCGTGGACTTCCAGCAGCGCTTCGCCGTATTCGGTCTGGTAGGCCTCGGCCAACACGTCGGCCGGCAGTTTCCCCTGCTTGCGAAACAGCACCAGCGGTTTGTTCAGCTCATACGCAACGATCGAGCCGATGAGAAACCCGCGCGCGTCCATGGCGCCGACGTGGGTGAACTCGGCATCAATGTAACGCTGGATAAAGCTGTCGATGACCAGGCGCAGGGCCTTGGGTGACTGGAACAGCGGGGTGATGTCACGAAAAATCACGCCGGGCTTGGGGAAATCCACCACAGGGCGGATGAGGGATTTGATGCTGAATTCGTCGAAAATCATATGGATCTCGGGCAGGACATGACTCAAAAGACGCCAGTCTAAGCCCGCCCGGACCATGATGCATCAGCTTTCCAGCGATCCCCCGGCCAGCGCGCAGAGCTGAATCGGGTCGAGGATGCGGATTTCCTTGCCCTCGGCGGCGATCAACTCGTTCTGCTGAAAGCGGGTGAACACCCGGGACACGGTTTCCACTGCCAGGCCCAGGTAGTTGCCGATCTCGTTGCGCGACATGCTCAGGCGGAACTGGTTGGCGGAGAAGCCCCGGGCGCGGAAGCGGGCGGAGAGGTTGACCAGAAACGTGGCGATGCGCTCGTCGGCGGTTTTCTTCGAGAGCAGCAGCATCATCTGTTGGTCATCGCGAATTTCCCGGCTCATCACGCGCATCAACTGGCGACGCAATTGCGGCAGTTGCACCGACAGTTCGTCCAGCCGTTCGAAGGGGATTTCGCACACAGATGTGGTCTCAAGGGCCTGCGCCGTGACGGGATACGCCTCGGCGTCCATCCCGGACAGCCCGACCAGTTCGCTGGGCAGGTGAAAGCCGGTGAGTTGTTCTTCGCCGCTGTCGCTGAGGCTGAAGGTTTTCAGCGCGCCGGAACGGACGGCGTAGACGGAAGCGAAGGTGTCGCCCTGACGAAACAGAAAATCGCCTTTCTTCAATGGCCGGCCGCGTTTGACGATCTCGTCCAGTGCATCCATGTCTTCCAGGTTCAATGAAAGCGGAAGGCACAACGGGGCCAGGCTGCAGTCCTTGCAGTGAGCCTGGGTGGGAGCGCGCAGTTTGACTGGCTCAGACATCGGGTAATTCCTTTTGCAGAAACACACATGAGTCGTAAGGGTAACTCAGCGGTTAACCCTGCGACTACCACGCGCCTCCATGGCCAGAAATGATTCCTCCGCTCCAGGCGGAAAATGCCTGGATCACGCGGGCCTATATCACCCGGGAATAGCGCTGACGGTTTTGCGCGCCCAGATATCCGTCGAACACCATGCAGATCGAGCGCACCAGCAGACGTCCCGCCGGGGTGACGGTGATGCCTTTCGAATCCAGGTGAATCAGCCCATCCGTGGCCATGGTCAGCAACTGCGGCCACTGCTCGCAGAAATATTCCCTAAAGTGGATGGAAAATTCATCCTCGACGGGCGCGAAATCGAGGCGGCAATGGCAGATCAGTTGGCTGATGATGGTGCGCCGTAGCTGATCGTCCTCGTTGCAACGCAAGCCGCGCTTGGTCGCCAGTTGGTCGCTGGCCAGCAGGGTCTGGTACTCGGTGAGATCGGCGGTGTTCTGCGCATAAAGCCCACCGATCTGGCTGATGGCCGAGACGCCGAGGCCGATCAGGTCGCAGCGACCGTGGGTGGTGTAGCCCTGAAAATTGCGCTGCAGCGTGCCTTCTTCCTGAGCGATGGCCAGGTCGTCATCGGGCAGGGCGAAGTGGTCCATGCCGATGTAGCGATAGCCGGCGCCGGTCAGTTGCTCGATGGTGCGCTGGAGCATCTCCAGCTTGTGCTCAGGGCTGGGCAACTGCGCCGTGTCGATGCGCCGTTGCGGCATGAAGCGCTCGGGCAGGTGAGCGTAGTTGAACACCGAAAGCCGGTCGGGCTGCAGGGCGATGACTTGCTCGACGGTGCGGGCAAAACCCTCCGGGGTTTGCAGCGGCAGGCCGTAGATGAGGTCGATGTTCACCGAACGAAACTGCAAGGTGCGCGCGGCTTCGACGATGGCGCGAGTCTCTTCCAGGCTCTGCAAACGGTTGATCGCCCGCTGCACCAGCGGATCGAGGTCCTGCACGCCGAGGCTGACACGGTTAAAACCCAGTTCGCGCAACAGGCCCATGGTCGACCAGTCGGCCTCGCGGGGGTCGATTTCGATGCCGTAGTCGCCGGAGTGGTCATCCAGCAGGGTGAAGTGCTGGCGCAAATGGGCCATGAGCTGACGCAGTTCGACGTGACTGAGGAAGGTCGGCGTGCCACCGCCGAAGTGCAACTGCTCGACCACCTGACGGTCATCGACATGGGCGGCGATCAGGCTGATCTCGCGTTCGAGGCGCTGCAGATAGAGCTGGGCGCGACCGCGGTCCTTGGTGATGACTTTGTTGCAGGCGCAGTAATAGCAAATGTTGGCGCAGAACGGGATGTGCACGTAAAGCGACAATGGCCGCGACGCCATGCGGCTGTCACGCAGTGCCTGCAGCAGTTCGAAGGCGCCAACCTGCGTATGAAACTGCATGGCGGTGGGGTAGGACGTGTAACGCGGCCCTGCCAGATCGTAGCGGCGGATGAGTTCAGAATCCCAACGAAGGTCGTCGAGCATGGGGGCGTTCCCGTGAAGGCTGGCGGTGCGGGAAGTGTAAGGCGCGCGCAGATCAAGGCGTTGATCTGGGTCAATGGATGGGGCAGCGATTACTCGTGGGCCATGTCTGCATGGTTCATCTGAGGAGTCATCGTGTGCCCCATCCCGTGATTCATCGTGTGAGGCGTGTGCCCCATCAGCCACTGTTGATGGGGGCCGGGGAGTGTCCACAGGCCGAACAGAATCACCAGCAGCGCGCCGGCCACGCGCACGCTGCGGCGACGGAGCAGGGCGGTGATTCGCTCGGCGGCCAGCCCCGTGGCGAGCAGCACCGGCCAGGTGCCGATGCCGAACGCGAGCATCAATAATCCGCTGTGCAGCGCATTGCCCTGGCTCGCCGACCACAGCAGCGTGCTGTAAACCAGTCCGCAGGGCAGCCAGCCCCACACCGCGCCCAGCAGTAAAGCCCGAGGCATCGTCGACACCGGCATCAGGCGGCTGGCCAGCGGTTGCAGGTAACGCCAGATCCAGCGGCCCAATCCTTCGATGCGGGTCAGGCCGCTCCACCATCCGGCCAGGTACAGGCCCATGGTGATCATCAGCAGCCCGGCGATCACCCGCAACAGCATCGCCCCCGGACTGTTGGCGACCGCCCAGCCGAGCATGCCCGTCAGCAATCCGGCGCAGGCGTAGCTGAAAACACGTCCGGCGTTGTAGGCCATCAGCAGGTGCAGGCGTCGTCCGCGTTGCTCCTTGGGAATGGCAAAGGTGAGCGCGCCCATCAGACCGCCACACATGCCCAGGCAATGGCCGCCGCCGAGCAGGCCAAGGACCAAGGCAGAGAGGAGTTGGGGGAGGAGGTCATGCATGGTTTCGGCCTGAACGTCTGGCAGTGATTGCACGGACGTCTTCGCGAGCAAGGTAAAGCGCTGCCCCGGTCGTCCCAGATGAGAATGCATCAAGCCTGACCGCACCGCAGATGTATCTGCCAACACATGGACTGTGGGAGCGAGCTTGCTCGCGAAGAGGTCGGTACATCCGACAGATATCCAGCGGTCGATAGTCAGCCTTCGCGAGCAAGCTCACTCCCACAGGGACCGGGTTCACTTGGCCGAATCCTTCGTGAGCAAGATGGAGCGCCACCCCGGTCATTCCACATGAGATCGCATCAAGCGCGACGACACCGCAGATGTATCTGCCGACCCGTGGAGGGTGGGAGCGAGCTTGCTCGCGAAGAGGTCGGTACATCCGACAGATATCCAGCGGTCGATAGTCAGCCTTCGTGAGCAAGCTCACTCCCACAGGGACGGCGTTCACTTGGCCGAATCCTTCATGTTGTCCGCCCTATCTTTCCCCGACACCTCATCCACTCCGGCCTTGTGCCCCGGATCCTGATCGTCGAACAAAATGCTGTGAGCCGGGCCGTCCAGGTCGTCGTACTGGCCGCTGTCCACTGCCCAGAAAAAAACGTAAATCGCCACCGCCACAATCAGCAGCGCCACCGGAATCATGATGTAGAGCGCAGGCATCGGGCCTCCGGGGTGGGTCGTGCATTCATGGGGTCACCGTCTGATGGGCAGGTAGGGACTCTGCAGAAAGCGGCTTCGTCTGTGTCAGCCGCAAGGCATTCAAGACCACCACCAGCGAACTCACCGACATACCCGCCGCCGCCCACAACGGCGTGACCCAGCCCAGCGCCGCGAAGGGCAGCACCAGCCCGTTGTACAGCCCGGCCCACGCCAGATTTTCCACAATGATCCGCCGTGTGCGCCGAGCGAGGACAAAAGCATCCACCAACACGTGCAGACGGTTCGACAACAACACCGCGTCCGCGCTGGTCTTGGCCAAGTCGGTGGCCGAACCCATGGCGATGCTGATGTCGGCCGCCGCCAGCATCGGCACATCATTAACCCCGTCGCCGATCACCAGAATGGTCCGGCCCTCCGCGCGCAGCCGTTGCAGAATGGCGAGCTTGTCATCCGGCCGCAGGCTGCCTCGGGCGTCATCGATCTGCAACTGAGTCGCGACGCTGGAGACCATGGGCGAGCTGTCGCCGGACAATAACAACGTCTTCCAGCCGCGCTGTTTGCACGCCCCGACCAGCGCCGCCGCGTCGTCCCGCAGCCGATCATCGAGCACCAGCCAGGCGAGTGCCTGCGTGTCATCCCCCAGCAACAACCACTGACCGGGCTCGTCGGGCATCAATGGCACGGCGACGCCACTCAAGGCGCAGACAAACCCGGGCTGACCGATGCGCAAGAGCCGCCCGTTGACTTCGCCTTCGAGCCCCAGCCCTGGCGTGGCGACGACCCCTTCAGCGGTCAGCGGCGTCTTGCCGAACGCCCGGGCAATCGGGTGTTCAGACCGACTTTCCAGTGCCGCCGCCAGACTCAAGCAGTCGTCACTGCTCAGCGCGCCGAGGCTGCGAATGGCCCTTAACGTCAGGCGTCCTTCGGTCAGCGTGCCGGTCTTGTCGAAGATCACCGTGTCGATCCGGTTCAGCCCTTCCAGGACATGGCCGCGGGTGAGCAACAGCCCGAGTTTATGCAGCGTGCCGGTGGCGGCCGTCAGGGCGGTGGGCGTCGCCAGCGACAGGGCGCACGGGCAGGTGGCGACGAGCATCGCCAGCACAATCCAGAACGCGCGGCTTGCGTCGAGCTGCCACCAGACCACGCCGACACACGCCGCCAGCACCAGCGAAATCAGCAAAAACCACTGCGCTGCGCGGTCCGCCATTTGCGCGAGGGGCGGCTTCTCCGATTGGGCGCGCTCCAGCAATCGGACGACGGCAGAGAGTCGCGTGTCAGCGCCGAGGGCGAGCACTTCCACCGTCAGCACGCTTTCCACATTGGCGGTGCCGGCGGTGACCGCATCTCCCACCTGACGGGGTTGCGGCAGGTACTCGCCGGTGAGCAGCGATTCGTCGATGCTTGAGCGGCCCGCGATGATTTGGCCGTCCGCCGGCAACAGCGCGCCGGGGTGGACCACCACCTGATCGTGCAAACGCAACTGATAGGTCAAGACGCGCTCGGTCTGGCCCTCCGCGTTCAACCGCAGGCAGGAAGCCGGCAGCAGATTGACCAGTTGCGCGGTCGCCGCGCTGGTGCGTTCCCGGGCGCGGCGTTCCAGGTAGCGGCCGGTGAGCAGGAACAGCGCAAACATGCCGACCGCGTCGAAATACAATTCGCCCACGCCAGTGACCGCTGTCCAGAGGCCCGCGAGGTACGCCGCGCCAATCGCCAGTGACACCGAAACATCCATGGTCAGATGGCGCGCGCGCAGGTCGCGCAGCGCCCCTTTGAAGAACGGCGCACAGCTGTAAAACACGATGGGCGTCGTCAGAAACATCGCCACCCAGCGCAGGATCGTGTGCATCTCGGGGCTGAGGTCGATGTTGAATTCGGGCCAGGTCGCCATGGTCGCCATCATCGCCTGAAACCACAGCAGCCCGGCGACGCCCAGTTGACGCAGGCTGCGGCGGTTTTCCCGGGCCAGTTGCTCGGTCGCCTTGTCCGCCTGATAAGGGTGGCCGGCGTAACCGATGCTGCGCAGCTCGGCCAGCACCTCGCTCAAGGGCAACCCCACGTCATGCCATCGCAGGTGCAGGCGATGACTGGACAGGTTCAGCCGCGCTTCGACCACGGCGGGCAACGCGCGCAGATGACGTTCGATCAGCCAGCCGCAGGCCGCGCAGGTGATGCCCTCGATCATCAGCGTCGTTTCAGCCACATCGCCGACGGGGGACTCATGGCGGACAAAGGGCGCCTGCACGTCGGGACGATCAAGGAGGGCTTGTTCGTCGGCCAGAGGCGTCGGTAATACCTGAGGATTGATCGACGCTTCGCTGCGGTGCAGGTAATAGCTTTCCAGGCCGCCGGCGACGATGGCGTGGGCCACGGCCTGACAACCGGGGCAGCAGAACTCCCGCGCCTCGCCCAGCACCGACGTGATGAAGCGCCCGCCCGGAGGGACCGGCAACGTGCAGTGGTAGCAAGACCGCAGGTGTTTGATCTCGGTGGTCGGCATTTGAGTGGCGTTCACATCAATGCCTGCCCGCGCCCTGAATCGGCTCGTCGCCCAGGGTCAGTGGCTGGCCGGGGACGATCCGTTCTTCCTCGAACAGGCGCCAGGTCTGGCCGTTTTCCACCCCCAGCAATTCGACGAAACGCCGGCCTTCGACCCTGTCGCTCAACTGCCCGACATAACGCCCCGGTTGCGAAGGATTACGCGCCAGCACGATTTTGCGGTCCTTGTCCGGCTGAGTCGGAGAAATCAGGTTCAGCACCAGGGTTTCCGGCTGACTGGCGCCGCTCAGCTGCACATCCACTTCGCCGGTCAGCTCATCCAGGCCCACCATGGCTTGCAGATTGAGGGACTGACCCAGCAATTCGCGATCCAGGGAGCGGTTGATGCCTTTCCCGGCCTCGTAATAATTGTCGGTGACGAGGTTGTCCGGGTGGGTGACGGCGATGGTGACCATGGCCAGGGTCAATGCCACCGAGCAGGTCAGGATGCCGATGATGATCCACGGCCATAAATGCCGGTGCCAAGGTGTTGCTGCGGTGACTGGGTTCATTTCCGACCTCTCTCAGCGAATGGACGGGCCGATGAAACGGCTCTTGGCGTGGACTTCGGTGTCGCTTTGTTCGATGTCCCTGAGAACGAAACTGACCTCGTTGGTGCCCGACGGCAGTTGCTCAGGCGCGACCGACAGCTCCACCGGCAGGCTGACGATCTCGCCCGCCGGCACCTTGATCTCGCGGCGCCCTTGCAGCTTCAGGTCCGGCAGCCCGGTGGCGTCGAGCACATACGTGTGGTCGATCTGGTCCTTGTTCATGATCTTCAGGCTGTAGACGTTTTCGATCCGTCCCTCGGCGTTTTCCCGGTACAGCATGCGGTCCTTGCTGACGTCGAAACCCACCAGCGAGCGCATGTAAAACGCACTGGTCAGCACGCCGATCATCGCCAGCAACACCAGGCCATAACTGATCAACCGTGGCCGCAGTGTATGGGTCACTTGCCCGGAAAGGTTGTGCTCGGTGGTGTAGCTGATCAAGCCACGCGGGTAGTCCATCTTGTCCATGATCGAGTCGCAGGCGTCGATGCACGCCGCGCAGCCGATGCATTCAATCTGCAAGCCATCGCGGATGTCGATGCCGGTGGGGCAGACCTGCACGCACATCGTGCAATCGATGCAGTCGCCCAGGCCTTCAGCCTGGTAATCGGTTTCCTTTTTACGCGCGCCCCGTTGCTCGCCACGCCGTGGGTCGTAGGAAACGATCAGGGTGTCCTTGTCGAACATCACGCTCTGAAAGCGCGCGTAGGGGCACATATAAATGCACACCTGCTCCCGCAGCCAGCCGGCGTTGGCGTAGGTGGCGAGGGTGAAGAAACCGACCCAGAAATACGCCCAGCCATCGGCCTCGCCAGTGAAGAACGCCTGCAGCAGTTGGCGGATGGGCGAGAAGTAGCCGACGAAGGTCAGGCCGGTGACGAGGCCGATCAGCAGCCAGAGGCTGTGCTTGGCACACTTGCGCGCGAACTTGTTGCCGTTCATGGGCGCCTTGTCGAGTTTGATGCGCTGATGTCGGTCGCCTTCGGTGACCTTTTCGCACCACATGAACACCCACGTCCACACGCTTTGCGGGCAGGTGTAGCCGCACCAGACCCGCCCGGCGAACACGGTGATGAAGAACAGCCCGAACGCGCTGACGATGAGGATGCCCGACAGCAGAATGAAATCCTGGGGCCAGAACGTCGCGCCGAAGATGTAGAACTTGCGCTCCGGCAGGTTCCACCACACCGCCTGATGGGCGCCCCAGTTAAGCCAGACCGTGCCGAAATACAGCAGGAACAGCACAACGCCGCCCCCCATGCGCACATTGCGGAACACCCCGGTGAACGCGCGGGTGTAGATCTTCTCCCGCGAGGCATACAGGTCGACGGTGTCGCCGTCCTTTTCAGTCGGCGGCGTGACGTTGTGCAGCGGAATCTGATTGCTCATGGCAGCGTCCTGCGCCCTTCGGGCCGAATCATCAGCGTGTGCGACGGCGATATCCTTCACTCGGGCTTAGCCGCCGGTTCGTCCCCATGGGACAGGCTATACACGTAAGCCGCCAGCAGGTGCACCCGGTCGTTTCCCTGCAGCAAAGCCTGTGCCGGCATCTGGCCCTGGCGGCCGTACTGGATGGTCTGCTGCAACTGGGCAAAGCTGGCGCCGTAAATGAACGCGCCGGGGTGGGTCAGGTCTGGCGCGCCCAATGCGGCAACGCCTTTGCCCTGCGGACCGTGGCAGGCGACGCAGGTGGTGGCGTAGATTTTCTGGCCCGCCGCCGGGTCGGCGTTCGCGTCGGCGGGCAGCGTACGGCCACCCAGTTGCGTCAGCACATAGGCCGACACGTCGCGCACGCCTTGATCGCCAATCACCGCACCCCACGCCGGCATCACGGCGTGACGGCCGTTCATGATGGTGGTTTTGAGGGACTGCGGATCGCCGCCCCAGCGCCAGTCAGCGTCGGTGAGGTTGGGGAAGCCATAGGCGCCTTTGGCGTCGGAGCCGTGGCAAACCGAGCAGTTCGACGCGAACAGCCGACCGCCCATCTTCAGCGCTTGTGGGTCTTTGGCCACTTCCTCGATGGGCATCGCCGCGAATTTTGCGAATATCGGCCCGAAGCGCGCCTCGGATTGCGCCATCTCCTTCTCCCATTCGTGCACGCCGGTCCAGCCGGTTGTGCCGTCGGAAAACGGGATTTTCTTGTCGTTGTCGGCGTAGTCGTAACCCGGCAGCAGCCCCGTCCAGTTCCCCAGCCCAGGGTAGAACGCGAGGTAGCCCAGGGCGAAAATAATAGTGCCGATGAACAACCAGAACCACCACTTGGGCAGCGGGTTGTCGTATTCCTCGATGCCATCGAACGCATGGCCGACGGTTTCATCGGTGGTGTCGGTGCGCTGGCCCTTGCGCGTGGCGATCAGCAGCCAGCCCATTGCGAAGATCGTGCCCAGCGTCAGCACCGTGACGTAAATGCTCCAGAAGGCGCTCATGGTTTCTGGCTCCTTTCGGGTTTTAAGGCTTGGGCTTTGCTCTGGTCTTGCGCCTGCCTGACCTGCGCAATCGCCTCCGGATCATCGGCAAACGGCAGCAGCGTCGCATCGTCAAATTCCGCCTTGCGCCGCGGGCTGTACACCCACAGCGCCAGACCAATGAAAGCCACCATCACGACGACGGTGCCCAGGCCTCGTATTGTTCCCATGTCCATGGCGATCACCGTTTGCTCTTGATGAGGGTGCCCAGGCCCTGAAGGTAGGCCACCAGCGCATCCATTTCGGTCTTGCCCTTCACCGCGTCGGCTGCGCCGGCGATGTCGGCATCGGTGTACGGCACGCCCAGGCTGCGCAGCACTTCCATCTTCTTGCCGGTCAGCGTGCCGTCGATCCTGGTGTCCGCCAGGAAGGGGTAGGCCGGCATGATCGACTCCGGCACCAGGTCGCGCGGATTGTTTAAATGGGCGCGGTGCCAGTCGTCCGAGTAGCGCCCGCCGACCCGGGCCAGGTCCGGCCCGGTGCGTTTGGAACCCCAGAGAAATGGGTGATCCCAGACGCTTTCACCGGCCACCGAGTAGTGCCCGTAGCGTTCGGTTTCGGCGCGGAACGGCCGGATCATCTGCGAATGGCAGCCCACGCAGCCGTTGGCGATGTAGACGTCGCGGCCTTCGAGTTCCAGCGCCGGGCGCGGCTTCATGCCTTCGACGGGCAGGGTGGTGACGTCCTGAAAGAACAGCGGAACGATCTGGGTCAACCCACCCACCGCCACCGCGATGACCATGAAGATCGACAGCAGGCCGATGTTCTTTTCCAGTGCTTCGTGCTTGATCATCAGTGAGCCCCCACGACGGCAATCTGTGCGGCGGCTTCCGCTTCTTCCGTGTTCGCTGCACGAATCGTGCGGAATACGTTGTAGGCCATGAACAGCATGCCGCTGGCGAAAATCCCTCCGCCCAACGCGCGGACGATGTACCCCGGATGACTGGCCTGCAGGGCTTCGACAAACGAGTAGGTGAGGGTGCCGTCGTCGTTGATGGCGCGCCACATCAGGCCCTGGGTGATGCCGTTGACCCACATCGCGGCGATATAGAGGACGGTGCCGACCGTGGCGAGCCAGAAGTGCGTGTTGATCAGCGCGACGCTGTGCATCTGCGCCCGGCCGTAGAGTTTCGGGATCATGTGGTAGACGGCGCCGATGGAGATCATCGCCACCCAGCCCAGCGCGCCGGCGTGAACGTGGCCAATGGTCCAGTCGGTGTAGTGGGAGAGGGAGTTGACGGTCTTGATCGCCATCATCGGCCCCTCGAACGTCGACATCCCGTAGAACGCCAGCGACAGCACGAGGAACCGCAGAATTGGATCAGTGCGCAATTTATGCCACGCGCCTGATAGGGTCATCATGCCGTTGATCATGCCGCCCCAGCTTGGCACGAGCAGGATGATCGACATCACCATGCCCAGTGATTGCGCCCAGTCGGGCAGGGCGGTGTAGTGCAGATGGTGCGGGCCGGCCCAGATGTACAGGGTGATCAGCGCCCAGAAATGCACGATGGACAGGCGATAGGAATAGATCGGGCGTTCGGCCTGTTTCGGCACGAAGTAATACATCATCCCGAGAAAGCCAGTGGTGAGGAAAAAGCCCACGGCGTTGTGCCCGTACCACCACTGGATCATGGCGTCGGTGGCGCCGGCGTACGCCGAGTACGACTTGAACAGGCTCACCGGCAGCGAGATGTGGTTGACGATGTGCAGCATCGCCGTCACTACGATGAACGCGCCGTAAAACCAGTTGGCGACGTAAATGTGTCGGGTCTTGCGCTTGACGATGGTGCCGAAGAACACCGCGCCGTAGGCGATCCAGACAATCGCCAGCAGGATCGCGATCGGCCATTCGAGCTCGGCGTATTCCTTGGTGGTGGTGTAGCCCATCGGCAGGGTGACGATCGCGCCGATGATCACCGCCTGCCAGCCCCAGAAATGAAAGGCCGCCAGGCCGTCGGAAATCAGTCGCGCCTGACAGGTGCGCTGGACGACGTAATAGGAGGTGCCAAAAAGGGCACAGCCGCCGAACGCGAAAATCACCAGGTTGGTATGGAGGGGGCGCAGTCGACCGAATGTGGTCCACGGCAAACCGAAATTCAGGTCAGGCCACACAAGCTGGGCGGCGATGAAGACGCCCAGGCCCATGCCGATGATGCCCCAGACCACCGTCATGATGGCGAACTGGCGGACGACCTTGTAGTTATAAGCAGTCGGGCTGGGTGCTGTGCTCATGTCAGGTTCCACGGTGTGTATTTTATTAGTGTGGTCACAGCCGCACCTTCGATCGCGCGTAACCCATCACGCAGTGGCGTGGCTGGGGATCGACGGAAGCGAGGGACGCGGTGCACGCAGAGGCCCGTTTGCCGAAGCGCAATTGGGTTCTGGCTGAGTGGCCTGAGGGAAGGAAGACAGGTCGAGCTGGATCGCGCGCGTGAGTGGGAGGGATTGGATACAACCCTGCGGGTGAAAACAGCGCTGGGGCTGCTTGTCTGCAAGAGGGCTGCGTTGCCGGGCACAATCTTGTTGCTGGGCCTGTGGCTAGCTGTCGCCGGTCCACTGTGCGGACACAGCTTAGACGCGAATGATCGCGGAGGGAAGGCTTTGGAACAGCGCCTGCGACACTTGGCCGCGCTCGACGGAAAGTTGCCGCGTCCTTGGCGGGACGCGGCGATCAACCATTTCCGGAGATAGCTGAAACGCTTCTCTGCCTGCCGTTCCTGTGCATCGAGAGAGCATTTCGACTGCAAAGTTGTATACAAAAAGCCGCTGACATTGGCACTTTTATCTGCCCAAAAAATATTTGGCCCGAGCTGGCAGAAAGGCCGGCGATCGTCACGGGTGATCGTCCGGAGCGGACAAAAAGCATATTCCGTCGATGAAACCGCCCGGTTGTGTGCAGGTTGGGGCGCTCAGGATTCGGTGCTCGTTGCCGAAGTGCCGGGCCAGACTAACGCCCGGGAGCTGAACCCTTGCTGTCGGAGCAGGGCAAACGGCGGGCAGGCTCATGGCACGCCGACGTTGCTGCATAATGCCGGCCGTGGTGCTCGCCTCAGTCGGCGGGTGGTCGATGTTTTGGTAAAAGAGACCTGCATGAGCAAACAACACGCGGCGAAGCGAACGGCGGATCACTGCGCCCAGTTGGCGCAAGAACACGGCTGGATCTGGGATGCGCCGACCGGCCAGGCAGCGGACGCGCCATCGACGCTGATTCTCGCCCACGGCGCGGGCGCCCCGATGGACAGCGACTTCATGAACGACATCGCCACGCGCCTGGCGGCCTTGGGTGTTGGCGTGCTGCGTTTTGAATTCCCCTACATGGCCCAGCGCCGAATCGACGGGCGCAGACGACCGCCCAATCCCCAACCGAAGTTGCTGGAGTGCTGGCATGGGGTGCACGCCGCCGTGCGTGGGGGTGTGAGCGGGCGAGTGGCGATCGGGGGCAAATCCATGGGCGGACGCATGGCCAGCGTCATCGCTGACGAAGTCGAAGCCGATGGGTTGTTCTGTCTTGGCTATCCGTTCTACGCGGCGGGAAAACCCGAGAAACCGCGGGTCGCGCACCTGGCGGGACTGCGGACGCCGACGCTGATCGTGCAGGGCGAACGCGATGCGTTGGGCAACCGAGAGGCGGTTGAAGGGTATGAGCTGTCGAAGGCCATCGAGGTGCATTGGGTGCCGACGGCCAACCATGACCTCAAACCGTTGAAATCATCGGGGCTCACTGTCGAGGCGTGCATGCAGGAAATCGCCGAGCTTATGGCGCGTCGGCTGATCGGATAGCGGGATGTTCCTCGGCGTTCAGGTCGCAGACCAGGTCGAACAGGCCGTCGGTCACGTGAAAGTCCTTGGTCGGGACCGCAAACTCGAAGTTGCCGTTCAGCTGTCCTGAAGTGGCATCGCAGCCCAATAGTGTCAGGTTGCCTTGCTGCAGATCGCGGGAGTGATAAATCTTCGCCATCCGCGTGGGGGTAAGGTGATAGATGACGGTGATCTGTTCGTTGCGTAGCAAGTTGTAGCTACCGGGTTGCACTGTCTGGTCGGTGAACAGGCCGATCATGGTGCGGTGCCGGCGAACCGTGCCGGTGGCGAGGATCTTCCAGATTCGGCAGGTGAGCGGATCCGACCGACCCGGGCGCAGGCACGCCATGGCGCTCAGGCGGTGGGTGATGAAGGGGTGGCCGTTGACTATTGCGCTGAACGTGCCGCGCGCCGCCGGTGCCTGCGGGCGTTGAAGAGGAGGTTTTGCGGGCATTTTTCTGAGGTTTCCTTGAGTGGATTTTAAGGGCGGCGTGGGCGCTGCACGTGTAAGACGCCGTCGGGTTGCGACGACGTCTTTGAAAGGGGGTGCTGCTTAGGTGTCTGAAGCGTGCTGACGCGCGTGAGTGGCTGATTCGCGAATCAGCTAATTAGCGAATAGCAACGCCCAGGCTGGAATTGATGTGGAGCAGTTTGTAGTCCTTTCCGGTGTTGAGGTTCTTCACGTAGTACCACTTCGCGCCGAACACGTTTTTGGCGACGGTGGAGGACCAATAGTTGGCATTGCCCATCGGCCAGCGGTTGCCGTAGGCGTTATAGATCTCGATCAACTCGTGGATGCTCGGGATGCGCGCGCCAATGCGGTTGGCGGCGTTGGAGATCTGGGTGTAGTTGCCGGAGCCCACGCCGTGGCATTCGATGACGCCGGTGACGGTTACGTCGTAACTCTGCTGTTCGCCCGCTGAATCGGTGACCGTGATGGTTGCCAGGCCGTTGCCGCGCACCGACGTCCAGCCGGAAGCTGCTACGACGGCCACCTTCGCATCGCTGGTCGAATAGGTATAAGGAGGGCGACCGCCGCTGGCGATGCGATGGACCGTGGTGCCCGTTGGAAAGGTCGGGAGCAACGCAGGGTGGGCGGGTAGCAGGTAAATTTTACCGGCCAGGGTAACCGGTGATGTGTCGAACATCATGCCCTCGCGCACCGACAGCTGAAGCGGCACAGACTCCATGTCGATGCCATTGCGCGTCACGATGTAGGTCAGCGTCGCGGTGCTGCCGATGCTCATCTCGATCAGCATTTTGGGCACGCCGAAAACCAGTTCGGTCATGCCACCGACGTTCATCATCATGGTTTCAAACGTACGTGCACCAACCCAGCGCACTCGCACCAGATCCCGAGGGTCCATCCCGCGATAACTGACACGCACGATCGCTTCCCAGCCGGTAATCAGTGAAGGACGCAGAATGCCGTCCGGGCCGACTGTGTCGACGGTTGGCGCGGGCAGTTCCAGCGCGGCGCTCATGATCTTCAGCGCAAGTTTGGCCGACTCCTGCACGATGCCGCTGCCGCGCGTCACGGTGTAGGCCACCTCGATATTTTGCCCGTCATTGACCGTGACTACACTGTTAGGAAACACCAGGGCCAGCACCTGACCGGCTTCGGCGGCCGAAATAATCTTCTCCTGGCGATCGTTGCCCTTCGGACCGTTCCACTGAGCAACGACCGTTTCGCCCTCGCGCAGATCAGCCGTGGCATCGATCACCAAGGTGGCGCCATTCGCCGCATCGGCGGGGTCCAGAACCTGACCCTTGGCTTCGCGGATCACCGGTGCCGGCAGAGGTCGGCGCATGCCCAGGTCAAGCTGGATCATCACCGGATCAGAGACCATCGACACATTGCCCGCACGGTCGGTCACGGTGTAGGTGACCGCGGAAGTCTGGCAGTCCGACAGTTCCATGAACGGACGCGTGAAGTCCACCATCACCCGGTTCAGGCCCATGTCGTTGGCATCAACGACGGTCATCGGACCTTCCATCGGACCCCAATAGGTGCGGATTTCGTCCCCTGCGGCCATGCCGCTGTAGCCCGCGATCTTGCCGGGAAGGACGTTGTTGAGGCCTTCCAGTTCGGAGGAGGTGAGGCCGTTCTGGATAACGTCGGGGAAAATGATGGGGCCGAGTTGCGGTGCGCCTGGGGCGGTTCGGTCGATGACCAGCGGAATAGTCTCGGAATAGACCTCATATTGAGTGTTAGGACTAAAGTTCCGATACCCCACGCGATGTACACCCTCAGTTAACAGGTCAACCGGGATTTCTACTTCCAAAAGGTCACCTGGCCTGTCCGTGCTTAAAATGATTTTCTCCGGTGGAACCTTTGCACCATCAAATGCAAGTTGATAGGTATAGCCGGTCTCAGCAGCCTCCCACACTGGGAAGTTAACTTTGACAGCGGTAGTGAGCTGTTCAATTGGCACCAGTCCACCTTCAAGCGCAACCGGTACATTGGGTAGTTGCAAGGGAATAGGCGCTCTTGTTAGTGGGGTGTTTTGCACGTTCATATGATTTCCTTAGTTGAAGTCGATCAAGGGTGGAATATTCCACCCTTGATCATGCTGGGTTCTGGTTTAAGTCAAGCGCGCAGAGTGCACGCGGTTTCATTGGTGCGTCGCATGTCCACCGGTACTCGAGTGATACGTGAAGTCACCGCGCTTTGATTGCTTCCAGCAGCAGGTTCTACTCGGATATAGGCTTCACAATATCCGTGGCAGATTGTCCGCAAGATATTGAACGGCACCTGGAAGCTGTAGCCGTTCAAGACGTCTTGTTCATCAAGCTCGCGGGTCGCGGTGAAGGTTGCTGCTTCGATTGGATTGTTAGTCAGGTCGAAGCCTTTGAATGTAAAGAACAGTTTTTGGTTTTTTGAGATATTGATATAGGGCTTAATCAACCCCTTAGTGCCATTAGGTGCAACCACAAGCGAAATGTATCCGGTGGGAGTCAGCTCAAATACGGGGCCATCAATACCATCGGCACCTCCAGGCAGTTCTTCCCTGGAACGCACTGTCACTGTCTGGGTTGGAGAAGGTGTCGGATTCGGGTTGCCGTCACGGACCACGGTATAGCGCACTGGGATTTCAGCACCGGTGCCTTGTGCCTTCATGATTGAGTTGACGATAGGGATAACAAGGTCTTTTTGAGCCGCCACGTCCTCCTCCGAAATTTGGTGCCACTGAAGCCGTTGTTGATCTCCCCAGAAAAGGTTCAGATTATCATTGAGCTTGAACTGATCATTCCACTGGACGATAGCGCGACTGTTAAGCTCATAGTCCTCCTCATCAATAAAGTTGTCGGTCTTGTCTGGGCTGTTAAGGCTTGTCCCTTGAACGATGGGCGCTAGTGCAGGCTCTGGGACAGGCAGGGTCAGAAATACCTCGATTTCTGTTGCCAGTGACGAACCGTTTAGCTGATTTTGTCGGGTTATCTTGTAGGTGACAGAAACTTCACCTACTGGCTTCACCGCAATGGTTTCAAATGGCACACGGAATGAAATAACGATGTCCTCATCTTCATCGCCAGGGGGCAATTGCACCGGGAACATGGGCGTGTCCTCACCCCAATACAAAGTAATTTGGTCAAAAGCTGCCGCGCCTGGGTAGTGAGGGATGTCTACCTTCACGCCTGGACGAGCTTCCACGTAATCAATCAGTCCGCCAACGGCGGGGTCAACGATAGGAGCCGGATAGTTAACCGGGATTTCTTCGAGTAACAACAGGATGCTCGATTCAATCGAGAACTCGGACGTGTTGCCTGCGCGATCCGTCACCTTGTATTTAACGTCATGGGGCCCGGCAGGGATGGTCTCAAGAAAGTTTTTCGAGAAATTGAACAGAACTTTATTGAGTCCCATATCATCCTGAGTCACTGTTGCGGTTGGGCCTGCGGTATCACCCCAATAACTTTCAATAACATCGTGTTTGGCCATGCCTGTGTAGCCAGCAACTTCAACGTCCAGCTGGTCCCCAAGACGCGTCAATTCCGCAGCAGTCAAGCCATTCTGGACCTCTACTGGAAACTGAATGGCAGCGAGTTGGGGTTTGCCTGGGGCCGTGCGGTCTATTACTACGGGGAAAACTTCAGAAAAATCCTCAACAGTGGTATTTGGGCTGTACGTTCGGAAGGCGAGACTGTGAAATCCTTCGGTTTGCAATGTAACTGGAATTTCCAGGGTGAGAGGAATCCCTGGTCGATCTGCAGGCTGGATAATTTTTTCTGGACCGTAAGCTTCGCCGTCCCATAGAAGCTGATATTTATAGCCTGCCTCTGCACCCTCCCAGACCTTCAAGTCAACAGTGATTGGGCTATCAAG
>NZ_JASCOY010000074.1:0-24317 GCF_029960075.1 Pseudomonas sp. PS02290 | reverse complement strand
CTGGCCAACTGCGCGTTCAGGTCCTTGGTGCGGGCCTCAAGCTCGTCGACCAGTTTCTTGCGCGACTCCAGGGTTTCCTGCATGCCCTGAACCTTGGTCTTCCAGTCGTCGTCGATGGTCTTCAGTTGCGCGCTGAGGTCCGCGGCTTTCTGCGTCAGTTGCGGCAAGCGCTCGGCCTGCCCCGGCACGTCCTGCAGGTCAGCAGTGGGAATCCAGACATTGTCGCCGGCGCTGCCGCGCACCTGGCTGTAGTCGCCCTGGGTGTTGATCAGCTCGACCTTCTGACCGGATTTCAGCGTGCCGACGATGCGATAGCCGTCGGTGGGGCCACTGCGCACGTAGGTGCTGAGCGTGTCGCTGACCCAGCGGTCTTTGCTCTGCGTTTCGGCGTGGACCAACGGGCTGGCAACGGCAACGGACAACAGCGAGGTCAGCAGGCCGGCGTTGAGCAAACGGCGTCGAACGCCCGGCACAGGGGTAAAGCGAAAGGGAGAAATTGGCATGGATAATCTTCGACAAATTGAAAAGAAGGCCGGTGGGCGGGCCGCATGCAAGGGAATCACGCCTGGTCGGACAGCGACGAACAACGCGCTGCAACTGCTGGAATAGGCATCTGGCGCGGGCGAAATTCAGCCGGACGTCGAAGGCCGTGGCCCCAGCGTACTGCGCGCGCAGTGGTCAACAGACCATTCAAAAGATGTCAGGTTCAGTGGCGAGGGAAGACATTCGTCCGGGAAAGGTCCCACAACCTTTGTCGGCAGGGCTGAAACGACTGTGGGAGCGAGCCCGCTGGCGAATGCTTCATCAGGCGATCAGGTCGACTGATAGAACGCTATTCGCGAGCACGCCCGCTCCCACAGGTTCACAACAGTGTGGCGGAGGAAATCAACCCTCCTGTTGCAGCTGCTCCACGGTCGGCTTGAGGATCACCACACCCAGCGGTGGCAGATTCAAAGGCAGCGAGAACGCCTGGCCATGGCTCTTGATGTCGTCGGTGCGCACGCCACCGCCGTTGCCGAAGTTGGAACCGGCATAGATCCCCGCGTCGCTGTTGAACAGCTCGGCCCACTTGCCGCTGAACGGCACGCCGACACGATAGCCTTCGCGCGGCACCGGTGTCAGGTTGGCGACCACCAGCAACGGCTCGCCCTCCTTGCTCCAGCGCAGGTAGGCATAGACGCTGTTACCGGCGTCGTCACCGATTACCCACTGGAAACCCTGTGGCTGGCAGTCCTGCTCGTACAACGCCTTTTCCGTCCGGTACAGGCGGTTCAGGTCGCTGACCAGCGAGTGCACGCCCTTGTGCTCGGCGTACTGCAGGAAATGCCAGTCCAGTTCGGTGTCGTGGTTCCACTCGCGCCACTGGGCAAACTCGCAGCCCATGAACAGCAGCTTCTTGCCCGGGTGGGTCCACATGAACGACAGGTACGCGCGCAGGTTGGCGAATTTCTGCCAGCGATCGCCAGGCATCTTGTCGATCAAGGAATGCTTGCCGTGCACAACTTCATCGTGGGAAATCGGCAGCACGAACCGCTCGGACCAGGCATAAACCAGGCCAAAACTCAGCTGAGAGTGGTGATGCTGGCGATGGATCGGGTCCTGCTCGATGTACTTGAGCGTGTCGTGCATCCAGCCCATGTTCCACTTGTACGAGAAACCCAGACCGCCCTGTTGGGTGGGCTGCGAAACGCCTGGCCACGACGTCGATTCCTCGGCAATGACCAGCGCGCCCGGCGCTTCGATCGCAACCACGTCGTTCAAGTGGCGCAGGAAGTCGATGGCTTCCAGGTTTTCGCGGCCGCCATAACGGTTCGGGACCCATTCGCCGGCGTTGCGGGAATAGTCGCGATACAGCATTGACGCCACCGCATCCACGCGCAACGCATCGACGTGGAAGTTCTTCAGCCAATGGATGCCGGAGGCAATCATGAAACCGTGGACTTCAGTGCGCCCCAGGTTGTAGATCAGGGTGTTCCAGTCCTGATGGAAACCTTCATGGGGGTTGGCGTATTCGTACAGTGCAGTCCCGTCGAATTGAGCCAGACCGTGTGCATCGGTCGGAAAGTGCGCCGGCACCCAATCAAGAATTACGCCGATGTCGTTACGGTGGCAGGCATCAACGAAGGCGGCGAAGTCTTCCGGTGTGCCGTAGCGCGCGCTCGGTGCGAACTGCGACAGCACCTGATAACCCCATGAGCCGCCAAACGGGTGTTCCATGATCGGCATCAATTCGATGTGGGTGAAACCCAGGTCCTTGATGTAAGGAATCAGGTTTTCAGCCAGCTCGCGCCAGTCGTACGGGCGATCCGGCTCGTCATCGCCGCCGTGGTGCCACTGCCAAGAACCGGCGTGCAGCTCGTAGATCGACAGCGGCTGATGAATGTCGTGCTTTTCACCCCGGGACTGCATCCAGTCGTGGTCCTGCCACTCGAACGTCAGCGGTGCAGCGACTTTCGACGCGGTTGCCGGCGGCAGCTGGGTGGCCAGGGCCATCGGGTCAGCTTTCAGCGGCAGAACGCCGTGCTGGCCGAGGATTTCGTACTTGTACGCTTCGCCCGGGCCGATGCGCGGGATGAAAATTTCCCACACGCCGGTCGGATGACGCAGGCGCATCGGATGACGACGACCGTCCCAGCTATTGAAGTCGCCGACCACCGAGACACGGCGGGCATTCGGTGCCCATACCGAGAAACGCACGCCGTCGACGCCATCGACATTCTTGACCTGTGCGCCCAGAGCGCTGCTCAAGTCGCGGTGGTTGCCCTCGGCGAAGAGGTACAAGTCCATCTCGCCCAACTGCTCGCCAAAGCTATACGGGTCTTCGGTGATTTGCTCGCCGGTGGCCCACGAGATTTTCAGCAGGTAGGGTTCGCGAACGGCAAAGTGGCCGGCAAAAAAGCCCGGCTTGTCGGTCATGCTCAGCTCGCCGAGGTCCCGTTCGCCGTCGCGCGATAGCACGCGCACGGCCAGGGCATTGGGCAGATAGGCGCGGATCACCTGGCCTTCAGCGCCATCGCTGTGGGGGCCGAGCATCGAGAACGGGTCGCGGTGCTCCGCGCGGATCAGCGCGTCCAGGTCGACGGCGCTGGGCAATATTGCGTGGTTGCCGTTACCGAATTGGTCAGAGGCACTCATTTTCATTCTCCATCAGACAGGTCGAGAAGCCCGCGCAAGCCTTGAAGCGGAACCGACAACCATGTCGGCCGATTCTCGGCCTCGTAGGCCACTTCATAAGCGGCTTTTTCCAGGGTGAACAGCGCCAGCGCGGCCGCTTCACCCTTGGCATCTTTCCAGTCGTGACCCACTTCGACGGTGGCCTTGCGATAGCCGTCGAGGAAGGCCTCGCGCGCCTGCTTCAAATACGTCTCGGCCACTTGCTGGCGGGCGGTTTCAGCCTGCACCGACGTGTCGGCACTTTGCGCGTTGCGCAGGGCCATCGCCGCAGCGTAGTCGAACGAGCGCAGTACGCCGCTGACATCTTTGAACGGGCTGTATTTGGCCCGACGTTCCTGCAGCGGACGCGCGGGCTCGCCTTCGAAGTCGATCAGGTAGGCATCGCCCTTCACCACCAGCATCTGGCCGAGGTGCAGGTCGCCGTGCACGCGCATTCTCAGGCCGCCAACGGACTGCTTGGCCAGGGTCTTCACTTGGGCCAGCAGCGCTTTGCGTTTGCCCAGCAGTTCAGTGATGAGCTGCTGATCCTGGGCCTCGAGGGAGTCGCGGTGCTGTTCAAGCAGCTGCAAGGCGCGCTCGATCTGCGCCGAAACGCTCTTCGCCGAGGCCTCGCTGTCCTTGACGCTGGTGACTTCGGTATTGAAGTCCGGGTTATCCGTTGGCGCGCCGAGGATCACGTGCATCTCGCCCAGACGCTGGCCCAGCAGGCCGGCGAAGTCTTTCAGTTCGATCAGCGCGTTGGCTTGCTGCTCCAGCGCCGACTGACCGTGGGCCATGTGATCACGCACGGCGCGTTCGAGGTTGTTCTGCGTCCATTCCCACGCATCGCCCTGATTGCTCAGGTAACCCTGGGCGATCATCAGCAGGTTTTTCTCGCCCTGCCCGTCGACGCGCACGACTGCGCCCAAAAGCGGCGAGATATGCGGATAGCCGGCTTCGGTGAGGTAGGCGCCCATTTCCAGCTCAGGGTGAGTACCGGCCGCGACACGACGAATCATTTTCAGCACCAGCTTCTTGCCGACCACCACCGAGCTGTTGGACTGTTCGGCCGAGAGGTAACGCACCTCGGCGTCTTCGTTCAGGCCCAGCGGCGCCAGTTGCGACGTGCTCTGGAACTGCAGCTCACCGTCCGGCGTCGCCAGCACGGTGTTGTCCTGCATGCCTTTGATGACGTTGCGAATGAACGGCTCGAGGGTGAATGCATCGGTGATCAAGCCGACCTGACGACCACGACGCACGCGGGACAGGGCCAACTGTTGCGGCAAGGCGCTGCTGATGTCGTCTTCCGGCAACAGGCCGAACGGCAACTGGTAGCGCACCGTTTCGCCGCCGGAGGTGACTTCGATTTCGCTCAGCAACGCCGGCCGCACCGTGGAGCCGAAGCGCACGGCGTAGGCGATGTGGATGCTGTCGATCGCCGTGCCTTTGCCGGCGAACCAGCGGCGTTTCGGCAGATAGACCGAGAGGGACTGCTGCTCCATGGTCTGGCGCAGGGGTTCTTCGAGCAATTCTTCCAGGCGCTGCTTGAGCACTAGGGTCGGGAAGTCCGGCATGCTCTGGGCCGGTTCAACGTGCCAGCTGGGCATTTGATTCTCCGCGGCCAGCAAGAACCAGTAGAAGCCGTACGGCGGCAACGTCAGCAGGTAATTGAGCTGGCCAATAGGTGGAAAGGCGCTGCCACCGAGCATCTCGACCGGAACGGTCCCGGCGTATGGCGCAAGTTCAAGTTCGGCGGCTTGAGAGGCGGCCGAAACGTTGGCGACGCAGAGGATGATTTCGGTCTTGCCGTCCGGCCCGGTGTATTCACGGGTGTAGGCCAGGATGCGGCGATTGCTCGGCGAGAGCATTTTCAGGGTGCCGCGGCCGAAGGCTTTCTGCTGCCGGCGCACGGCGAGCATGCGCCGGGTCCAGTTCAGCAGCGAGTGCGGGTCATGATCCTGCGCTTCGACGTTGACCGACTGATAACCGTACAGCGGGTCCATGATCGGCGGCAGCACCAGGCTCGCCGGGTTGGCGCGGGAAAAGCCGCCGTTACGGTCGATGGACCACTGCATCGGCGTGCGCACACCGTCGCGGTCGCCGAGGTAGATATTGTCGCCCATGCCGATTTCGTCGCCGTAGTACAGGGTCGGCGTGCCGGGCATGGACAGCAGCATGCTGTTGAGCAGTTCAACGCGGCGGCGGTCACGTTCCAACAACGGCGCCAGCCGACGACGAATGCCCAGGTTGATTCGCGCGCGACGGTCCGAGGCGTAGTAATTCCACAGATAATCACGCTCGCGGTCGGTGACCATTTCCAGCGTCAGTTCATCGTGGTTGCGCAGAAAGATCGCCCACTGGCAGTTCTCCGGGATTTCCGGTGTCTGGCGCAGGATGTCGGTGATCGGGAAACGGTCTTCCTGAGCCACCGCCATGTACATGCGCGGCATCAGCGGGAAGTGGAACGCCATGTGGCATTCGTCGCCGTCCTTGCCCTTGCGATCGCCGAAGTACAGCTGGGTGTCTTCCGGCCACTGGTTGGCTTCGGCCAGCAACATGCGGTCGGGGTAGTTGGCGTCGATTTCGGCACGGATCTGCTTGAGGACCTGATGGGTCTCCGGCAGGTTTTCGTTGTTGGTGCCGTCACGCTCGATCAGGTACGGGATCGCGTCCAGACGCAGGCCGTCAATGCCCATGTCCAGCCAGTAGCGCATGACTTCGATCACCGCCTTCATGACCTGCGGGTTGTCGAAGTTGAGGTCCGGCTGGTGGGAATAGAAACGGTGCCAGAAGTACTGCTCGGCCACCGGATCCCAGGTCCAGTTGGACTTCTCGGTGTCGAGAAAGATGATCCGGGTGCCGTCGTATTTCTGCGGGTCATCGGACCAGACGTAGAAATCCCGCGCCTTGGAGCCCTTCTTGGCATGCCGCGCGCGCTGGAACCACGCGTGCTGGTCCGAAGTGTGGTTGATGACCAGTTCGGTGATCACCCGCAGGCCACGGTTGTGCGCCTCGGCGATGAACTTCTTCGCATCGGCCATGGTGCCGTAGTCGCTGTGTACGCCCCGGTACTCGGAGATGTCATAGCCATCGTCGCGGCGTGGCGACGGGTAGAACGGCAGCAGCCAGATGGTGTTGACGCCCAGCTGGGCAATGTAGTCGAGCTTGGCGATCAGGCCGGGGAAGTCACCGATGCCATCGTCATTGGAGTCGAAAAACGACTTCACGTGGACCTGGTAAATCACCGCATCCTTGTACCAGAGCGGGTCTTCGATAAAGGCAGCGTTGCGGGGTTTCTTTGCCATGACCACATCCTTTGAATTATTGGTTTGTGGCTTTGATGCGCCAGATACCGAACGGCTGGTACGAAGGGTCCAGGCGCATGAACTGGTACTTGCCATACCAGGTCCAGGAATGCCCGGTCATCAAGTCTTCGCCCAGGGTGGCGGCATCGTCCGGCAGGCCCATTTCCCACAGCGGCAGCTCGAACGTCGCTTCCTGCACGTTGCGCGGATCGAGGTTCACGGCGACCAGAATGAAATTGCTGCCATCCGCCGTGCGCTTGCCGAAGTACAGGATGTTGTCGTTGTACGCGGCGTAGATCTTCAAGCCCAGGTGCGTCTGCAGCGCCGGGTTCTGGCGACGGATGCGGTTAAGCTGGGCGATCTCGGCAATGATGTTGCCAGGCGCGGTGAAATCGCGTGGACGGATCTCGTACTTCTCCGAGTCCAGGTATTCCTCTTTGCCCGGTACAGGCGCCGATTCACACAGCTCGAAGCCCGAATACATGCCCCACAGACCCGAACCCATGGTCGCCAGCGCCGCACGGATCAGGAAGCCCGGACGACCCGAGTCATGCAGGAACGGCGGGTTGATGTCCGGCGTGTTGACGAAGAAGTTCGGGCGGTAGCACTCGCGCCATGGCGACTCGTTGAGCTGAGTGAAGTACTCGCTCAACTCGGCCTTGGTGTTGCGCCAGGTGAAATAGGTGTAGCTCTGGGAATAACCGACCTTGCCCAGGCGCGCCATCATCGCCGGCTTGGTGAACGCCTCGGCGAGGAACATGACTTCCGGGTGCTTGCTGCGCACGTCGGCAATCATCCACTGCCAGAACGGCAGCGGCTTGGTGTGCGGGTTGTCGACGCGGAAGATCTTCACGCCCTCCTTCACCCAGCCGAGGATCACGTCACGCAGCTCGGTCCACAGGCCCGGAATCGCGTCCGGCGCATAGAAATCGACGTTGACGATGTCCTGGTATTTCTTCGGCGGGTTTTCCGCGTAACGGATGGTGCCGTCCGGACGCCACGAGAACCAGCCCGGGTGTTCCTTGAGCCACAGGTGGTCCTGGGAGCACTGGATGGCGAAATCGAGGGCGATTTCCAGGCCATGCTCGGCTGCCGCGGCGACCAACTCGCGGAAGTCCTCGCGGGTACCCAGTTGCGGGTGGATAGCGTCGTGGCCTCCGTCCTCGCTGCCGATGGCGTACGGGCTGCCCACATCATCGGGCCCTGCGGTGAGGGAGTTGTTCGGGCCTTTGCGGTGAGCGCGACCGATCGGGTGGATCGGCGGGAAGTACAGCACGTCGAAGCCCATGTCGCGGATCATCGGCAGGCGCGAGTGGACGTCCTTGAAGGTGCCGTGACGCTTTTTGTCGTCGGTGATCGAACGTGGAAACAGTTCGTACCAGCTGGCGAACTGGGCCAGCTCACGTTCGACGTCCAGCGGGAATTCCAGGCTGCGGCTGAGGAACGCGTGGTTGTCGGCCTTGGCCATGACGCTAGCGGCGTCACTGCTCAGCAGCAGCGCCACCTTGGCCTCGTTTTCAGTGGCCTCGCCGAAGCGCGTGATCAACGTGTCGAGTTGCCCACGTACTTCCAGCTTGCTGCGCTCGGCGGCGTGCACCAGGTGGAGGCGTCCTTCTTCCAGCTCCAGATCAATGGTCACCCCAGCGGCGTATTTCTTTTCCAGCTCGTAGCGGTAGCTGCCGAACTGATCGATCCAGGCTTCAAGGCGATAGACATAGCGGGTGAAGGTCGGCGGGGTGAATTCGCCGATCCAGCTGTCATTGCCCAGCTCGCGCATGGGCACCGATTGCCATTCTTCGTCGTCGATGGCCCGGTAGACGATACGTACGGCCATCTTGTCGTGGCCGTCCGCGTAGATTTTGCTGGTGACCGTGACCGGCTGACCGACAACGGCCTTGGCCGCCAGCTGACCGTTATCGATCACCGGCTGGGTGTCCTCGATCACGATCCGCGGCAGCTGCAAGGCTTGGGTCAGGGGGATAGGGTGGATAGAGTGGAGAACATCGTTGGCCAAGGAATCCGGGCCGTACGGCTGATCAGCAGTATCATTCATCGAGCATCACTCCTCACGCCCAGGGACGCCCACCGTGGGGCGCCCATTGCTTCAGCGTCTTTGTCCATAACATAAGAGAGAGCCACGGGATCAACGCATCCGGACGTGGCAGCATAGGTTCCGAACGCCAGCCTCGGGCAAAAGTTCAAACAGCTTGCATGACGTTTGATCAAGTCACCCCAGGGATAATGGCAGGCCATGGGCTCCGGCGTAACGGGGTATCCAGGCGGATTGAGTGAATCATTGCCAGGGCGCTGCGGTCGACATGTGTGCGTGCTGACGGGTGTGCTGCAACGTCACCTGACACGCCCTCTCGACGAACCCAAGGAAGCGAAGACCATGAGCATTCCCGTTCCCGCAGAAACGCCCGATCCGAACATCGACGACCCCGAGCTGCCGGTGCCCAAGCCCGAGGAGCCACCTTCCCCGCTGATGCCTCCGGTGATCGAACCGCCGGTGGGTGACCCGCCAAGCGGCGAGCCCCCGGCGATTCTGGATGACACGTTTCCTGAGTAATTCCTTGGCCCAACGCGGTGTTGTGGGACCGGCTTTAGCCGGGAAGCTTCTAGATGGCTAGCCGCAATGTTGAGGGTGCGCCAACTGGCTTCTTCCCGGCTAAAGCCGGTCCCACTATTAATCGAGCGTCACACCCTCAATACCCCGGAATAACCGCCGGACTAAGGCTCCTGTGCATCGCCACCCGTCCTGCGGGCAGGGTCGTGTGCACGTTCTTCCGCCGACTCAACCCGCCTGACGATCATGGGCATCAGGCTAAAGATGCCCAGTGCCAGCACCGTACTCAAGACTGCCGTCATCTCCCTGCCCATCCCGGCCGCGATACCAATGGCCGCGGTCATCCACAAACCGGCCGCCGTGGTCAGGCCTTTCACCTGAGTGGCATTGAGCGCATCACCCTTGAGGATGGTCCCGGCGCCGAGAAAGCCGATCCCCGCCACAATGCCCTGCACCACCCGGCTCAAAGCAGCGTCGTCGGCACCGGCCATGCGCGGCACCAGCACAAACAGCGCGGCCCCCATGCACACCAGCATGTGCGTTCGAACCCCGGCCGCCTTGCCCTTGTGTTCCCGCTCGAAACCCAGAATCCCGCCCAGCAGCGCGGCGATGACCAGGCGTATGGTCACGCGGGTGATCTGCCCGGCATCGGTGATATCAGAGAACTCGGCCTGCAGTGTGTCCACCACTTCTTCCCACCAGGCATTCATCAGCGCATTCCCTTCGGTTAACGTCAGTGCGGTATGGACCGCAGCGCGGGGCGAGAGTGCGGGAGGTGGATACCGAAGAGGTACGCCTGATCCGGTGGTTGTCAGCCGATCTGCATCTGTACTAATCCGCAGACCGAGGGCATATTCCGCTCCTGCAGCCGGGTCCTCCACCCTGCCCCAGTCGCTTGTGTATGGCGGCTGCACCCCAGAAGCCACTCAGCACGAGCCCGCCATGAAGCGCTATGAAAAGTTTGCTGACGACATTGCCGAGCTGATCCGGTCCGGGGTGCTGGCTGCAGGGCAACGGGTGCCTTCAGTGCGCTACGCCAGCCAGACCCACGGCATCAGCCCGTCTACGGTGTTCCAGGCGTACTACTTGCTGGAACGTCGAGGCCTGATCCGGGCACGCCCGCGCTCCGGCTACTTCGTCAACGACAGTGTCCGCCTGCAGGGTCTGGGCGGTGAGGTTTCAGAGCACGATGCGCGCCCGGCGCCACAGGTAAGCGAGTCCACCGAAGTCGACGTCAGCGATCTGGTGTTCTCGGTTCTCGAATCCATCAAGGACCCGAACACCGTACCCTTCGGCTCCGCCTTCCCCAGCGCCGGGCTGTTCCCGTTGCAGCGCCTGGCCCGTTCCCTCGCCAGCGCCACCCGCGACATGGACCCGCGCATGGTGGTCAGCGACCTGTCGCCCGGCAATCCGGCCCTGCGCCGGCAAATCGCGCTGCGGTACATGGTCGCCGGGCAAATGCTGCCCATGGACGAGCTGCTGATCACCAACGGCGCCCTCGAAGCGCTGAATCTGTGCCTGCAAGCGGTGACCGAGCCCGGCGATCTGGTGGCCATCGAGGCGCCGGCGTTCTACGCCTGCCTGCAGGTGCTCGAACGGCTGAAGCTCAAGGCGGTGGAAATTCCGGTGCACCCGCAACAGGGCATTGACCTGGCAGTGCTTGAACAGGCGCTCAAGCGCTACCCGATCAGAGCCTGCTGGAGCATGACCAGTTTTCAGAATCCCACCGGCGCGACGGTGCCTGAAGCGCGCAAACGGGAACTGGTGGAATTGCTGCGCAAGCACGAGGTGCCGCTGATCGAGGATGACGTCTATGCCGAGTTGTATTACGGCCAGCACGCGCCGAAACCGGCGAAGGCATTCGACACTGAAGGGCTGGTGCTGCATTGCGGCTCGTTCGCAAAAAGCCTGGCGCCCGGTTATCGGGTGGGTTGGGTGGCTGCCGGGCGTTACGCGCAGAAGGTCGAGCGGCTGAAAATCATGACCTCGCTGTGCGCCTCGATGCCGGCCCAGGCCGCCATCGCCGATTACCTGCAACATGGCGGTTACGACCGCCACCTGCGCAAGCTGCGCCACAGCCTGGAAGATCAGCAGCGCGCGATGCTCGGCGCCATCGCCCGGTACTTTCCGGCGCAGACCCGCGTCAGCCAGCCCACCGGCGGGTACTTCCTGTGGGTTGAGCTGCCGGAACAAATCGATTCACTGAAAGTGTTCCAGGCCGCCCTCGCCCAGGGCATCAGCATCGCCCCCGGCCCGATGTTCTCGCCAACGCGGCGATTCAAGCCCTTCATCCGCCTGAACTACGGCAGCCCGTGGGGTGAGACGACTGAACGGGCGATGGAGACGCTGGGGAAAATCATTCGCTCGATGATGGGTTAGCCGGCCTTGGATATGGCTGCAGAGCCGTCAGCGCCCGCCGCCCAGATCAATGAACGACCCCGTCGAATACGAGGCCTTGTCGGACAGCAGCCACAGGATCGCTTCCGCCACTTCATCGGCCAGTCCGCCACGGCCCATGGGGATGGTCGGTTCCAGCTTGCTGACGCGATGGGGGTCACCGCTCAGGGCGTGGAAGTCGGTGAAGATGTAACCGGGGCGCACGGCATTGACCCGCACGCCCTCGCCCGCCACTTCCTTGGCGAGCCCGACGGTGAAGGTGTCCAGCGCGCCTTTGGATGCCGCGTAGTCGACGTACTCACCGGGTGATCCGAGCCGTGCGGCGACGGACGACACATTGACGATGCTGCCACCGCGCCCGCCGTGGCGGGGCAACATGCGCAGCAGTGCGTGCTTGCTGCACAGCATCGGCCCGACCACGTTGCTCATCATGATCTTCAGCAGCCGAAACTCGGACATGGTGTCCAGCCGCGACGCCTCGCCCACCGTACCGGCGTTGTTGACCAGCGCGGTGATCCGCCCCATCTCCGAATCGATTCGCGCAAACAGACGAATGATCTCGTCTTCGTTGCTGACATCGGCCTGCACCGCGATGGCATGACCGCCCGTCTCGCGAATCTGCCCGCACAGCCGCTCGGCGGAGGCGTGATCGGACAGATAGTTGATGCACACGCGATAACCCTGCGCTGCTGCCAGAACCGCCGTGGCGGCGCCGATACCCCGGGAGCCGCCGGTGATGAGGAGATTTTTATCCATAAATGTTCCCGTTCGATCAATGCGTGGAGGTGGGGTGGGCATTAACACTCAATCCGTGATTTCGCTGACACGACGCCGCGCGGCTTCGATGTCTGCCATGAACCGCTCGGCCGGCAGCGGATAACCCAGCAGGTAACCCTGCAGCGAGTCGCAACCAAGGCGCGTGAGGAATTTCTGCTGGCTGGCGGTCTCGACACCCTCGGCGACGATGCGCAGGTTCAGCGCCTGGCCCAGCGCAACGATGGCCGAGACAATGGCCGCGTCGTCGCTGTCGTGCTCCAGATCGCGGACGAAACCGCGGTCGATTTTCAATTCGTTGGCCGGCAGGCGTTTGAGGTACATCAGGCTGGAATAGCCGGTGCCGAAGTCGTCGATGGACAGGTCGACGTGCATGTCCGAGAGCTTCTGCAGCACGGTCATGCTCGCATCGGCGTCGCTCATGGCAGTGGTTTCAGTGATTTCCAGGGTCAGGCAGTTGGCCGGCAGACCGTGGGTGGCCAGCGCGTCCGCGACGGTCTCGACCAGCCCGACATGGCTGAACTGCAACGCCGACAGGTTCACCGCAATGCGCCAGTGGGTAAAGCCGCTGTCGTACCAGCGCTTCATCTGCCGGCAGGCCTCGTGCAGCACCCACTCGCCAATGGGGATGATCAGGCCGGTTTTTTCGGCAAGGCCAATGAATTTGTCCGGCATCAGCAACCCGAGCTGCGGGTGATTCCAGCGCACCAGCGCTTCGGCGCCGATGGGCTCCTGGGTGCCGGCGGAGAATTTCGGCTGGTAATGCAGGCAGAACTGCCCTCCACGAAGCGCAAGGCGCAGGTCCTGCAACAGCTGCAGCTGATTGCGCGCGTTGGTGTTCATCGACGCATCGAAAAAGCTGTAGCCGTTCTTGCCGGCATTCTTGGCGTGGTACATGGCGGCGTCGGCGTTCATCAGCAGTTCCTGCTGGGTGCGGCCGTTGCCAGGGTACAGGCTGATGCCGATGCTCACCGTCACCTGCAGGTCATGTTCCTGCACGCTGAACGGCTGGCTCACCAGGGAAACCTGACGCGAGGCCACGCTGACCGCTTCTTCGCCATCGTCGAGCTCGACCAGCAGCACGAACTCGTCGCCGCCAATGCGCGCCAGGGTGTCGTGGCGATGGAAGTTTTCCCGCATGCGCACAGCCACCGCGCGCAACAGTTGATCGCCGACGTGGTGACCGAACGCGTCGTTCACCGGTTTGAAGCCGTCCAGATCCAGAAACATCAGGGCGAACATGCCGCCCTGGGCGTCGACCTTGCGCATGGCCTGATCGATGCGATCCGCCAGCAGGATGCGGTTGGGCAGCCCGGTGAGGTTGTCGTGCAGGGCCAGTTGCGTCAGCTCGCGGTTGGCTTCCTTGAGCGACGCCGACAATTGGGCGGTGCGCGCCGCCATGCGCGCATCAAGCACCGACGTCAGCAAGGTAATGCCCAGCACCGTCAGACTGGTGATCAATACCAGCTTGTCCAGACCGTCGGTGTGCACGCCGGTGGGCAGCGCACCACAGAAACTGCCGACCGGGAAGTTGGCGGCGGTCATTGCGGTGTAGTGCATACCGAGGATGGCAAAACCCATGACCACCGCAGCGCCGCCCCGGGCCAGGCGCACATAGGGGGTTTCCTTGCGCAGCCGCACGGCGATGCTCAGCGCGGCGGCGGATGCAGTGACGGCAATCACCAACGACAGGCCGAACAAGCCGGGGTCGTAGTCGATGCCCGGCTGCATGCGCATCGCCGCCATGCCGGTGTAATGCATGGCGCTGCTGCCCAGGCCCATGACGAAGGCCCCAAGCACGATGTTCGACAGCGGTACGCGGTCGTGACTGACCAGCCACAGCGCGAAACCCGAAGAAAAGATGGTGATCAGCAGCGAGAGGAGTGTCAGCGGGATGTCGTACGCCAGCGGGATCGGCAGCATGAACGCCAGCATGCCGATGAAATGCATGGACCAAACGCCGACACCCATGGACAGCGCGCCGCCGCACACCCACAACATCCTTGCCCGACCGCTGGCCGAAGCAATGCGCCCGGCCAGATCAAGGGTCGTATAAGACGCGAGAATCGCAACCAGAACTGAAATCAGAACCAGCGAATAGGTGTAATGGCCGATCAACATGGGCTGGCTCTTGGCTCAACGGAGTGCGGCCTTTCAGCCCTGATCAATTCGGCGGCGATTGTACCGAAATTCACGTAAAAGTCCCGTCACTCCGTCGCAAAGATGGCACATCGCTATTTAGCTGTAATCAACGATCGGAAACTTCCGCGCCCGGTCTCAATCCGGTCGCGGCGTCCCAGCCGCCACCCAATGCCGCAATCAACTGGGCGCTGGCGACCAACCGGCTTTCCAGCACGTTCAGCACGCTGCGTTCGTTGCTCAGCGCGGTGGTCTGCACGTTGACCACGTCCAGGTAGCCAATCAGCCCGGCCTTGTACTGGTTGTTGGTCAGACGCAGAGAATCACGCGCCGATTGCAGCGCCTCGTCGCGCACCCCGGCTTCCTCCTCATAGACGCGCAGCTGGGCCATGTAGTCCTCGACTTCCTTGAAGCCGTCGAGCACGGTCTGGCGGTACTGGGCGACGGTCTGGTCGTAGACCGCTTCGGTGCGGTCTACTTCGGCAGCGCGCTGACCGCCGTCGAACAGGGTCATCGCCAGTTGCGGGCCCACCGACCAGAAACGATTGGGCAGGGAAATCCAGTTGCTGACGGTGCTGCTGCTGTAACCGCCGCTCATGCTCAGGGTCAGGTCCGGGTAATAGGCGGCCTTGGCCACGCCGATATTGGCGTTGGCGGTCATGACCGAACGCTCGGCGGCGGCAATATCAGGGCGGCGTTCAAGCAACTGTGACGGCAGCTGCGCCGGGATCTGCGGTACCGCCGGAATCGAGGTGGTCGCCGCGAGGCTGAAATCCGCTGGCGCCTGGCCCATCAGCACGGCGATCGCGTTCTCGAACTGGGCACGCTGCCATTGCAGGTCGATCAGGTCGGCCTGGGTGCTCTTGAGCTGCGTCTGTGCCTGGGCGGTGGCGTCGCGGCCGGAAATCCCGGCGCGGTACTGGTTCTGGGTCATGGTCAGCGAGCGCTGATAGGCGTCAACGGTCGCTTCGAGCAAGCGCTTCTGCTCGTCGATCACCCGCAGTTGCATATAGCTCTGCACCAGTTGCGATTGCAGGCTCAGGCGCATCGACGCCAGATCGGCGAGGCTCGCCTGGGCGCTGGCCTTGTCGGCCTCCAGGCCGCGGCGCAGTTTGCCCCACACGTCGGCTTCCCAACTGACGCCCAGCTGCGCGTTGTAGGTGTCACGAATGCCACTGCTGGAACTGCTCAGGCTCGAACTGCTGCTGCCGGTGCCCTGGCTCGAGCGGTTCTTGCTGGTGGTCAGGTCCAGCGTCGGGAAGAACGCGCCCCGCGCACTGCGCACCAGAGCGGCGGCCTGCCGGTATTGGGCCTCGTACTGCGCCACAGTCTGGTTGGACGTGTTGAGTTTCTCCACCAGCGCGTTGAGCTGGGCGTCGCCGTAGATTTCCCACCACGCGCCGCGGGCCATCGCATCGCTCGGGTTGGCCTGGGTCCAGCCTTCGGCCTGCTTGAAGTGCGCTGGCGTCGGCATGTCCGGCGTTTTGTAATCCGGGCCGACGGCACAGGCACTGAGCAGCAGCGCGCACAAGGCGACGCCGAACGTCCTGTGAAACGGCAACGTCCGCTGTGGGCCAGGGGCTTTCATCGAGTCGTTCATAGCGGAGTGTCCAGGGCAGCATCCGTCTGCACACCGCGCCATTGGTTGAAACGATGTCGCAGACGGTCGAGATAAAGGTAAACCACGGGCGTGGTGTACAGCGTGAGGATCTGACTGAGGATCAGGCCGCCGATGATGGTCAGGCCCAGCGGCCGGCGCATTTCCGCGCCTTCGGCACTGCTCAGCAGTAACGGCACGGCGCCGAGAATTGCCGCCAGCGTGGTCATCAGAATCGGCCGCAGACGCTGCAGGCAGGCATTGCGAATCGACTCCACCGGGGTCATGCCGCCTTGGCGTTCGAGCTGCAAGGCGAGGTCGATCATCAGGATCGCGTTCTTCTTCACCACGCCGATCAGCAGGAACAGCCCCAACAACGAGATCAGGCTGAATTGTCCGCCGGTGAGGTAGATGCTCAGCAGCGCGCCGACCCCGGCCGAGGGCAGCGTCGAGAGGATGGTCAGCGGGTGAATGTAGCTTTCGTAGAGAATGCCCAGCACCAGGTACACCGCCACCAGCGCGCCGAGGATCATCCACGGCTGGCTCTTCTGGGTGGCGGCAAAGGCGTCGGAGGTCCCGGCCATCTTGGCGATCACGTCCTCAGGCAGGCCCACCGCGGCGACGGCGCGTTCGATGGCCGCATTCGCCTGGTCGAGGGTGACGCCATCGGCCAGGTCGAATGAGATGTTTTCCGAGGCGAACTGGCCGTCGTGGCTGACCCGGTCGTCTTCCAGGCTGCGCTCGTAACGGGCAATGGTCGACAGCGGCACCCGCGCGCCATCGGCCGTGATCACCTGGACCTGCTCCAGGGTGGTCGGGTCGAGGGCGTATTTCGGGTTGACCTCCATGACCACCTGATACTGGTTCAGCGGGTCATAGATGGTCGACACCTGACGCTGGCTGTAGGCGTTGTTCAGCACCGTGGTGACCATGTTCATGTCGATGCCCAGACGCTTGGCCGCATCGCGGTCGACGATCAATGTCACCTGCTGGGTGCCGCCGCCGTCGTTGGCGTCGATGGCGGTCAGCTCCTTGAGCGACTTAAGGGCGGCGACGATCTTCGGGTACCACAGGCGCAGGGTTTCCAGGTCGCCGCTTTGCAGGATGTACTGGTATTGCGAAGTGGTCTGCTCGCGGCCGCCGCCCAGTTGCAGGTCCTGATCGGGTTGCAGGAACAGGCGCCCGCCCGGCACCAGCGGCATTTCCTTGCGCAGTCGCTCTACCACTTCCATGGCGCCGATGTTGCGCTCCTTGATCGGCTTCAGGCGCACGATGATGAACGCGTTGCCGGTGCCGCCGTTGCCGCCGATGAAGCCCGCGACGCTCTCCACGGCCGGGTCCTTGAGGATCGCCGAGCGGAACGTGTCCATCTTCGGCTGCATCACCGAGAACGACAGGCCGTCGTCGCCGCGCACAAAACCCATCAGCTGACCGGTGTCCTGCTGCGGCAGAAAGGTCTTTGGCACCACGACGTACAAAGCGATGTTGCCGACGATGGTCAACAGCAGCGTCAGCAGGGTCAGGCGCCGATGACGCAGCACCCAGCGCAGGCTGCGGTCGTAGCCGGCGACCATGCGGTCGTTGACCCGCTGGCTCCAGCGCTGCAAGCGATTTTCCGTACCCGGCACGTGGGGCTTGAGCCAGCGGGCGCAGAGCATCGGCGTCAGGGTCAGCGAGACCACCAGCGAGACGACGATGGACACCGACAAGGTGATGGAAAACTCGCGGAACAGGCTCTCCACCAACCCGCCCATAAACAGGATCGAGACAAACACCGCCACCAGCGAGACGTTCATCGACAGCAGGGTGAAGCCCACCTCCTTGGCGCCCAGGTACGCCGCTTCCATGGGCGGCACACCTTCGTCGATGTGCCGGGAGATGTTTTCCAGCACCACGATGGCATCGTCGACCACCAGCCCGGTGGCGAGAATCAGGGCCATCAGCGACAGATTGTTCAGTGAGAAACCGTACAGGTACATGATCGCGAAGGTGCCGACCAGCGACACCGGCACCGCGAGAGTCGGGATCAGCGACGCGCGGAAATTCCCCAGGAACAGGAACACCACCAGAATCACCAGCACCACGGCAATCAGCAGCGTCATTTCCGCTTCGTGCAGCGTGGCCTTGATCACCGGCGAGCGGTCCATGGCCAGGTCGAGCTTGACGCTGGCCGGGAGCACCGCCTGCAACGCCGGCAACTGGGCCTTGATCGCCGCCACGGTTTCGATGATGTTGGCGCCGGCCTGACGGTTGATCACCAACAGCACCGCGGCCTTGTCGTTGAAGAAGCCGCTGTTGTAACGGTCTTCCACCGAATCCTTGACCTTGGCCACGTCCTTGAGACGCAACGCCGCGCCGTTGGCGTAATGGATGATCAGCGATTCGTAATCCTTGGCCTTCTCCAGCTGGTCGTTGGCCTGCACCTGCCAGTTGTGCTCGCTGTTCTCCACCGAGCCTTTTGGCCGGCGCACGTTGGCATTGGAAATGGTCGTGCGCACTTCATCCAGCGACACGCCGTACTGGGACAGCAATTTTGGCTCCAGCTCAACGCGCACGGCAGGCAGCGAACTGCCGCCGATCTGCACCTCGCCGACGCCGTTCACCTGGGACAGGCTCTGGGACAGGATCGTCGACGCCATGTCGTACAGCTCGCCTTTCTCCAGCACGTCGGAGGTCAGCGACAGCACCATGATCGGCGCCTGGGACGGGTTGACCTTCTTGTAGGTCGGCATGCTGCGCATCCCGCTGGGCAGCAGGTTGCGTGCGGCGTTGATGGCCGCTTGCACTTCCCGCGCAGCACCGTTGATGTCGCGGTCCATGTCGAACTGCAGAATGATCCGCGTCGAGCCCTGACTCGAACGGCTGCTCATGGTGTTAACCCCGGCAATCACCCCGAGGGAGCGCTCCAGCGGCGTCGCCACGCTGGACGCCATGATTTCCGGACTGGCGCCGGGCAGCGAGGCGCTGACGACGATGACCGGAAAATCCATGTTCGGCAGCGGCGACACCGGCAGCAGACCGAAGCTCATCCCGCCCAGGAGCATGATCGCCAGGCTCAGGAGCATGGTCGCTACGGGGCGTTTGATGAAGGGCCCGGAGAGGTTCACGGGGGGGAGCTCCAGGCGGCAAGCTTCAAGCGGCAAGTGAACGCACCAGCCCCGGCCTGCGCGGTGCTGCTTCTGGCTTGAGGCTTAAAGCTTGAAGCTTGCAGCTGGCCGGTCATACCGCCACCTCGGTTTTCTCGTTGCGCTGGAACCGGCGCCCCAACCGATCAAAATACAAATAGATGACCGGCGTGGTAAACAGCGTCAGGACCTGGCTGACCAGCAGCCCGCCGACCATCACCAGGCCCAGGGGCTGGCGCAGCTCGGCGCCGGAGCCCGAGGCAAACATCAGCGGGATGGCGCCGAACAGCGCGGCCAGGGTGGTCATGAGAATGGGGCGGAAACGCAGCAGTGCCGCTTCGTAGATGGCGGTCTGCGGGTCGATTCCGCGGTTGCGTTCGGCGTCGAGGGCGAAGTCGATCATCATGATCGCGTTCTTCTTGACGATGCCGATCAGCAGGATGATGCCGATGATGGCGATCATGCCTAAGTCATTGCCGCTGATGAGCAGCGCCAACAGCGCACCGATGGCCGCCGACGGCAGGGTCGACAGAATGGTGATCGGGTGGATGTAGCTCTCATAGAGCACGCCCAGCACGATGTACATGGTGATCACCGCCGCCAGCACCAGCAGCAATGTGCTGGACAGCGACGCCTGAAACGCTTCGGCCGCGCCCTGGAATTCCGTCTGCACGCCGATCGGCATACCGATGTCTTTCTGCACCTGCTCGATGACTTCCACGGCCTTGCCCAGCGCGACACCGGGCGCCAGGTTGAACGACATCATCACCGCCGGAAACTGGCCGATGTGGGCAATTGCCAGCTGCGCCTGACGCTGTTCGACCCGAGCCAGACTGGACAGCTTGACCTGCCCGTCGTCGGTGGTCTTGACGTGAATCCGCTCCAGCGCCTCGGGCCCCAGTTCACTGCGCGAGTCCGCCTGCAGCACCACGCGGTACTGGCTGGCCTGGGTGTAGATGGTGGAAATCTGCCGCTGGCCGAACGCGTCATACAGCGCGTCGGTGATGTTGGCGACGGTCACGCCCAGCCGACTGGCGGCATCGCGATCGATGTTGAGGAAGACCTGCAAACCCTTGTCCTGCAAGTCGCTGGCGACATCGGTCAGTTCCGGGCGCTGCACCAGCGCCTCCACCAGTTTGCCGCTCCACAGATTGAGCAGATCGGCGTCCGGCGAGGACATGCTGAACTGGTACTGGGTGCGACTGACCCGGTCTTCGATGGTCAGGTCCTGCACCGGCTGCATGAACAGGCGAATGTCGGACAGCTGATCGACCTCGGGCTGCAAGCGCTGGATCACCTCGGACGCGGTGACATCCCGCTCGCCGTGGGACTTGAGGTTGATCAGCATGCGGCCGCTGTTGAGGGTCGCGTTGTCGCCGTCGACGCCGATGTAGGACGACAGGCTGGCGACTGCAGGGTCCTTGAGGATGATTTTCGCCAGTGCCTGTTGGCGCTGACTCATGGAAGCGAACGACACCGATTGCGGTGCTTCGGAAATCCCCTGAATGACGCCGGTGTCCTGCACCGGGAAAAAGCCCTTGGGCACGGCCAGATACAGCAACACCGTAATCCCGAGGGTAGCGACGGCAACCAGCAGGGTCAGCGGCTGATGCTTGAGCACCCACTGCAACTTGCGCCCGTAGGCGGCCACCAGCCAGTCGATCCACGCGCCGCTGGCCCGGTAAAAACGGCCCTGCTCTTCTTCACTCGGCTCACGCTTGAGCAAGCGCGCGCACATCATCGGCGTCAGCGTCAGGGACACTACGAGGGAAATCAGGATCGCCACGGCCAGGGTGATGGCGAACTCGCGGAACAGCCGCCCGACCACATCGGCCATAAACAACAGCGGAATGAGCACGGCAATCAGCGAGATGGTCAGCGAGATCAGCGTGAAACCGATCTGCCGCGCGCCCTTGAGCGCGGCCTGCAACGGCGTCTCGCCCTCCTCCAGGTGCCGGGAAATGTTCTCCAGCATGACGATGGCGTCGTCCACCACGAAACCGGTGGCAATGGTCATCGCCATCAACGTGAGGTTGTTGACCGAGAAGCCGGCCAGGTACATCACGCCAAACGTACCGATCAGCGACAGCGGCACGGCCACCGAGGGAATGATCGTCGCGCTGAACCGCCGCAGGAATAGAAAGGTGACCAGCACCACCAGCACGATGGAAATCAGCAACTCGTGCTGCACGTCGCTGACCGAGGCACGGATGGTCTGCGTGCGGTCGGTGAGCACGGTGACTTCCAGTCCGGCGGGCAGGTTCTCGGTGATGCTGGGCAGCAGCGCCTTGATCCGATCGACCACGTCGATGACGTTGGCGCCCGGTTGACGCTGGATGTTCAGCAGCACGGCCTGGTTCTCATTGGCCCAGGCGGCGAGGCGATCGTTTTCAGCGCCGTCGACGATCTCGGCGACGTCCTTGAGCCGTAACGGGCCGCCGTTGTTGTACGCCAGAATCAGGTTGGCGTACTCCTCGGGGGACTTGAGCTGGTCATTGGCGTCGAGCATCGACACCCGCGTCGGGCCGTCGAAGTTACCCTTGGGCGTGTTGACGTTGGAGGCGCTGACCAGCGTGCGCACGTCTGCCAGATTCAGGCCGTTGGCCGCCAGCGCGTCGGCGTTGACCTTGATCCGCACGGCCTGACGCTGACCGCCGGCAATGGTGACCATGCCCACCCCGCTGATCTGCGCAATCTTCTGCGCCATGCGCGTGTCGACCAGATCATTGAGTTTGGGCAGCAGCATGGTTTTCGAGGTGATTGCCAGGGTCAGCACCGGCGTGTCGGCCGGGTTGACCTTGTTGTACGTCGGCGGCGCCGGCAGGTCGTTCGGCAGCAGGTTGGTCGCACCGTTGATCGCCGCCTGAACTTCCTGCTCGGCCACGTCCATGTTGATCTCGAGGCTGAAACGCAGGGTAATGACCGACGCGCCGCCCGAGCTGGTCGAGGCCATTTGCGTCAGGCCCGGCATCTGCCCGAACTGCCGTTCAAGGGGCGCGGTCACGGCACTGGTCATCACTTGCGGACTGGCGCCCGGGTACAGCGTCATCACCCGGATGGTCGGGTAATCCACCTGCGGCAATGCCGATACCGGCAGCAGCGTGTACGCGATCAGACCGGCCAGCACGATGGCCAGCATGCTCAGCGTGGTGGCGACCGGCCGGAGGATGAACAGCCGTGACAGGTTCATACGTCGCCTTTCTTCGCCGGCTCGGCACCCGCAGACTCACCGGGCTCCTTGGATGGCTTGCCCTGCAACTGCTGCCCTGGCGTCGCCGGTACGTCCTTGCTGTCGTTGACCACGTCCACCGCGCTGCCGTCTTTCAGGCGGTCGGTGCCCTCAAGCACCACGCGGTCACCGGCCACCAGACCTTCGGTGATAACTGTGGAGGTCTCGTCGCTGGCCCCGGTTTTAAGCGGGCGGATGCGCACGGTCTTGTCGCCGTCCATCACGTACACGAAGGTGCCGTTAACCCCGAACTGAACCGCCGCCGAAGGCACCAGCACCACGTTTTTCAGCGTGTTGGCCAGCAGGCGCGCGTTGACGAACTGATTGGGAAACAGCGCTTCGTTGTCGTTATCGAAGCGCGCCTTGAATTTCAGCGTGCCGGTGGTGATGTCGATCTGGTTGTCGATGCTGGCGAGCACGCCCGTGGCCTGCAGCTTAAGGTCCCCGCGATCCCACGCTTCCACCGGCAGCTTGCCGCCGCTGCGGTAACGGCTGAGTACTTCGGCGAGGTCTTTTTCCGGCAGCGTGAAGTTGACCGTGATCGGCTTGGTCTGGGTGATCACCACCAACGGGTTGGTGTCATTGGCCGCCACCAGATTGCCGACGTCCAGCTGGCGCAGGCCGATGCGGCCCGAGATCGGCGCACGAATCTGCGAGAACTCCAGGTTGAGTTTGGCGTCGCCCACCGCCGCCTGATTGGTCTTGATCGTGCCCTGATACTGGCCCACCAGGGATTCGGCAGTGTCCAGGGTTTGCTTGGCGATACTGTCTTCTTTGTACAGGCCCCGATAACGCTGCACGTCGAGTTGAGCATTCTTGAGCAGCGCCTGATTCTGCATCAGCGTGCCCTCGGCCTGCTGCAGGGCGATCTGATAGCTGCGCGGGTCGATCACCGCCAGCAGATCACCGGCCTTGACCTGTTGGCCTTCCTGAAAATTGATCTTCATCAATTCGCCCGCCACACGGCTGCGCACGTTGATCGTGTTCAGCGCCGTCACGGTGCCAAGGGCTTTGTAATAGATGGGGAAATCACCGGTGGTCGCTGCTGCCACCCGCACCGGTACCGGAACGGTCGAACCGCCGAACCCGGGCCGCTTGGCCACCGCTTTGCCGCCGCGGCTTGCGCTGCCCTGGGCCTGGTCGCTTTTCTGCGCCGTGGCATTCGGTTGCGACGCGGATCCCGGCCAGAAGCGCCAGCACAGGCCAGCGACGATCAACAGAACCAGCAGGCTAATCAGCCAGCGACGGGAATTACGGGGGGCAGACGATTGCATGAATAAATCAACCAGTGTGCGCGTGAGCGTCTTCGGGAGGCTGAACAATAAGCACAGACAGCGGACAGGCAAAGGGCCTTTACCGGCAATTTACCTGGTGCTTACTTTGGATAAGGTGCTGATGTACCAATAAAAACGGCCTGATGGAGTCAGGCCGCTTGTATGTTGCGGGATGTTACCGCGCCCGCTGATGGCAATAAGCCGCCTGCGAGCTTACTTCAATACCGCCAGTGCTGCGTCGTAGTTCGGCTCCTGACCGATCTCCGGTACCAGCTCGCTGTGCAACACAACGTCGTTTTCGTCCAGCACGACCACGGCACGGGTGGTCAGCCCCACCATCGGCCCGTCGGCGATGGCAACGCCGTAGTCCTGCATGAACTCCGCGCCGCGCATGGTCGACAGGTTCTTCACGTTTTCCAGACCTTCGGCGCCGCAGAAACGTGCCTGGGCGAACGGCAGGTCGGCGGAGATGCACAGCACGACGGCGTTGTTCAGCTCGTTGGCCTGGGCGTTGAATTTGCGGATGGAGGTGGCGCAGGTCGGTGTGTCGACGCTCGGGAAAATGTTCAGCACCTTGCGCTTGCCGGCGAAGGTTTCCAGCGTGGCGTCGGACAGATCGCCCGCTACCAGTTTGAAGGCCGGCGCCTTGCTGCCGACTTTCGGCAGTTCGCCGCTGATCTGTACCGGGGAGCCTCTACGAGTCACTTGTGGCATGAGCTGAGTCCTTGTTTGAGTGGCATGCGAAGGCGGAAGTTAAC
>NZ_JASCOY010000073.1:0-24506 GCF_029960075.1 Pseudomonas sp. PS02290 | reverse complement strand
GGCTGAAGCCGGTCCTACTAAAGCATCGCGTGCATCCAACAGGACCGGCTGGAACCCCAACCTGTAGGACCGGCTTTAGCCGGGAAGAGGCCGGTGCGGTCGGCGATTACGCGCCGGCGGGCGCCGCGTCCAGCTCCGCCGTTTCCGGCCGTTTCAGCAGCGCGTACAGCACGCCCGTCACGACGCTGCCCGCCACGATCGCCAGCAGATACAGCAACGCATGGTTGATCGCGTTCGGAATGAGCAGTACGAACAATCCACCGTGAGGCGCCATAAGTTTGCAGCCGAAGAACATCGACAGCGCACCGGTCAGCGCGCCTCCAACAATGCTCGCCGGAATCACCCGCAGCGGGTCTTTCGCGGCAAACGGAATCGCGCCTTCGGAGATAAAGCACAGCCCCAACACAAAGGCGGCCTTCCCCGCTTCTCGCTCGCTCTGAGCAAACTTGCGACGGGCGATCAGCGCGGCGATGCCCATGCCAATTGGCGGCACCATGCCGGCAGCCATCGTGGCCGCCATTGGCGCGCCACTGCTCGAGGCCAGCAAGCCAACGGAAAACGCATACGACGCCTTGTTGATCGGCCCACCCAGATCCACACACATCATCGCGCCCAGCAGCACGCCGAGCAGCACCGCGTTGGCCGTGCCCATGGTGTCGAGGAAGTGGGTCAGCCCTTCAAGCATGCCGGCAACCGGCTTGCCTACCACGTAGATCATCACCAGCCCGGTGAACAGGCTCGCCAGCAGCGGAATGATCAGGATCGGCTTCAGCGCTTCGACACTGGCCGGCAGCTTCGCGTAGCGATTCACCGCCCAGGCGCTGTAGCCCGCAAGAAACCCGGCGATGATCCCGCCAATGAAGCCAGCGCCCAAGGTGCTCGCCAGCAGACCACCGATCATCCCCGGCGCAAGGCCCGGACGGTCGGCAATGGAGTAAGCGATGTAACCGGCCAGCAATGGCACCATCAACTGGAACGCCGCGCCCGCGCCGATCTGCTTCAAGGCTGCCGCCAGCGTGCCCGGCTCTTCCGCCGCGTGAATGCCGAACACGAATGACAGCGCAATCAGCAAACCGCCCGCCACCACCATCGGCAGCATGAACGACACACCGGTCAGCAGGTGCTTGTAAACGCCCGTCTTTTCTTTTTTCGACGACGCCTTCGACGCCGAAGCCGTGGACTCGACCTCCGCCTCCGCCAAGGCTTTTTTCAGCGTCGCTTCGGCCTGCTTGAGGGCGACACCGGTGCCGCAACGATAAATGCGCTTGCCAGCGAAACGCTCGGTGGCGACTTCAATGTCACACGCCAGCAACACCACATCGGCGTCAGCAATGGCCTGGGCGCTAAGCGGATTACGCGCACCGACCGAGCCCTGGGTTTCCACCTGCAGGTCATAGCCGAGCTTTTTCGCCGCCTGCTGAATCGCCTCGGCCGCCATAAAGGTGTGGGCAACGCCGGTCGGACACGCCGTCACCGCCACCAGACGCGGCTGCGCGCTGGACGTAGCAGACGGGGCGGAAGTTGCGGTGTGCTCGGTCGCCAGCGCCGCTGCTGAACGCAGAAAGCCATCGGCGTCCTGCAACGCTTGCGCGGGGGTGGCCTGATACAGGCGCTTGCCGGAGAAACGCGCCAGGTCCAGCGCGCCGGTGTTGACCACCAGCACCCAGTCGGCCGCTTCGATGTCGCCCGGCGACAGTTGCTTCTCCGGATGGCGCGGATCATGGATCTCGACGCTGGTGCTCCAACCCTGACGCTGGGCCGCCGCGTCCAGCAGACGGGCACTGAGGACGCTGCTGATTTTGCCGTTCGGACAGGCCGTAACGATGGCTAACTTCATCACACTTCCTCTCTTGTTATGCCGTCAGGACGCGGACGTTGACGCCGCTTTCCAGACGTTTCAATTGCGCCGGATCATTGATGCCGAAGCCGATCTGAGTGACGGCCATGGCCGCAATGGCCGTGGCGGTGCGCAGGGTCTGCTCGGGTTTGTGCCCGCAGAGCAAACCGTGAACCATCCCTGCCAGCAGCGAATCACCCGCGCCGACCGTGCTGGCGACAGTGACCTTGGGCGGCAGTGCCTGCAGCGCCACGTCGGCACTGAACCAGTGAACGCCTTCCGAGCCCTGGGAAATCACCACGTGCTCGATGCCGCGCTGGCGCAGGTCCGCCGCCGCTTGCGCTTGAGCGTCAATGGAAATGATCGGCGCATCAAGGGCGTCGGCCAGTTCTTCGGTGTTGGGTTTGATCATCCACGGCGACGCTTCCAGCCCGGCGCGCAAGGCTTCACCACTCGTGTCCAGCGCCACTTTCAGGCCCATCGCGTTGAGGCGCAGCAACAGCGTTTTCAGCCACTGGGCGCTCACACCACGGGGCAGACTGCCGGCCACGACCACCGCATCAAAACCTGCCGCGATCTGCTCAACCCGAGCGGCCAGCGCCTGTTGCGCCTGGGCGCTGACTTCGGGGCCTGGGCCGTTGAGGTCGGTAATACGCCCGCTGCTTTCGGCCAGTTTGATGTTGCTGCGCGTCTCACCCGGCACCCGCACGAACTCATCGACGAAGCCGCGCTTGGCGAACAGGGTTTCGAACGGCTGCTGGTTATCCACGCCGAGGAATCCGGCAACGGTCAGCTCGTGGCCCAAGTCAGCCAACACCTGGGCGACGTTGATGCCCTTGCCCGCCGCGTGGCTGAGCATGGCGTCGCTGCGGTTGACCTGGCCGATCTGCAAGGGGCCTAACTGCACGGTCAGGTCCAGCGCCGGGTTCATGGTCAATGTCAGAATTTTCGCCATTACAGCCCCTCCACCAAGGCTCGCACGTCTGCCGCGCTGCCAACGGCCAGGGCCGCCTGCGCAAGTTTTCGGGCTTCGTTCAGATTCAATTCTCGGACGCAGGCTTTGACTTCGCCGATGCTCCGCGCCGAGACGCTCAATTCATCCACACCCAGGCCGACCAGCACCGGCACGGCAAGCGGGTCGGCGGCCAGTTCGCCGCAGACGCCCACCCACTTGCCATGGGCATGGGCCGCACGCACGGTGATGTCGATCAGTTGCAACACCGCCGGGTGCAGGCCATCGGCCTGGGCGGACAGGGTCGGGTGACCGCGGTCGATCGCCATCGTGTACTGGGTCAGGTCGTTGGTGCCGACGCTGAAGAAGTCCACTTCCTTGGCCAGCACCGGCGCCAGCAGCGCCGCCGACGGTACTTCGATCATGATGCCCAGTTGCAGATCGGCCACCGGGATTTCCAGACGCAGGCGCTCGGTCATGTCCCGGGCCTGACGCCATTCTTCAACGGTGCCCACCATCGGGAACATGATGCGCAGCGGGCGATTGTCCGCGGCACGCAGCAACGCGCGCAGCTGGCTTTCCATGATGTCCGGGCGCTGCAAGGTCAGGCGAATGCCGCGCACGCCGAGAAACGGGTTTTCTTCTTTATCGATGGGCCAGTACGGCAGCGGCTTGTCGCCGCCGACGTCCAGGGTGCGAACCACCAGCGGGCGACCGTCGAGGTCTTTGAGCACGCGACGGTATTCAGCTTCCTGGGTCGCTTCATCCGGCGCAGAGCTGTGGGCCATGAACAGCAATTCGGTGCGCAGCAGGCCAATGCCCTCGGCGCCCTGCTCCACCGCGGCTGGCGTACCGGCGCTGTCACCAATGTTGGCGAAGACCTCAACGGCGTGGCCGTCCTGGGTGATCGCAGGCTCCATGCGCAGCGCAGCCGCAGCCTTGAGGCGCTGCTCGCGGGTGTCGCGGTCCTGCAAGGCGCGCAGCAGGGTTGCTTCGCCTGGCGCGACGTCGAGACGCCCGCGCTGGCCGTCGATCAACAACTGCGTGCCGGATTTGATCAGCAACACGGCATCGCCGGCACCGACCAGCGCCGGGATTCCCAACGCCCGGGCAACGATGGCGCTGTGGGCCGTGGCGCCGCCGCGCGCGGTGAGAATCCCGGCGACGCGCGCAGGGTCCAGACGCGCGACGTCGGACGGCCCGACTTCATCCATCACCAGAATGTACGGTTCTTCAGGCTCAACCAGATCCTCGACGCCGCAGATCTGCGCCAGCACGCGGCGACCGACATCCCGCAGGTCAGCGGCACGTTCGGCCAGCAGCGCGTCTTTGAGCTGTTCCTGCTGACGGGCGGCGGCCTCGATCACGTTCATCCACGCCGCTGCCGCGCTCTCGCCTTGCTTCAAGCGCTGGGCCACTTCGTCGACCAGTTCGGGGTCGGCGAGCATTTCCTGGTGGGTGACGAAAATCTCGCGAATGGCCTTGGCTGTGCTGCGCTGAATCAATTGCTCGATGTCGATGCGCACCTGCGCCAGCGCGCTGTGCAGGCGTTCGTGTTCAACGCTTTGCGACTCGCCCTGCATCGGGTAATCGATCACCGGCAGAACCTGCACGTGGGCCGGGCCGAAAGCGATGCCGGGCGCCGCAGGAACGGCCTGAATCTGAGCGCCAGCAACGGGCGCGCTGAGGGTTTTCTCAACGATCGCCGGAGCTGGCGCGGATTCGCTGTGGGTCGGCAACGGCTCGATTTCTTCGCCCAGGCCTTCGAGCACCGCAGCGATCAACGCAGGCAAGGCATCGGCGGCAATGGTCGGCTCGGCAATGAACTCAAGGGACTGACCGCGCTGCACGCCGAGGCTCAGCAGTTTGCTCAGGCTCTTGGCGGACACAGGATTCTCGGTGCCGTCGACAATGCGCACGCGGATGTCGCCGTCGAAGCCTTTGGCCAACTGCGCGAGGATTTTCGCCGGCCGCGCGTGCAGGCCGTGGGCATTGGCCAGGGTTACGCGCTCGCTCGGCCAGTCTGGCGGCACTTCGCCGCCCAACGCCTGGAGCACGGCGCGGCTGCTGGTGGCCTTGCCCAGTTCGTGGCCGCGGCCTTCGATCAGCAACGAGCACAGGCGTTCAAGCAACGCCTGGTGTGATTCGCCCAGACTGGCGAGGCAAAACAGCCCTGTCAGCGACTGACCCAGATGCCGCATCGGCTTGTCCGGGGTGACGAAGGCCAGTCCGGGCTTGTTGACCATCTGCTCGCTGTGCAGCCACCACAGGCCTTCGCCCAATGGCAGCGGCTCGACCTGCTGCAGGACCGCCGCGAAGCCGTTGTTCACGCACTCGGCCTTGCGCAGCAGACGCGCGCCGCGCCAGACCAGTTCTTCGAAATCATCGACCATGACGCCCAGGCTGATCATCTGCGCATCGAGGGCCAGTTCCTGCGGCGCGCCTTGCAGCAGTTTGAGCAGCGACTCGGGGTCCTTCGCCTGACGCAGCGCTTCGCCCAAGTCGTTCTCACCGAGGGCGCGGGTCAGCAGCTGGAGCAAACGCAGGTGCTCGTCAGACTTGGCGGCGATGCCGATGGCCAGATAGACCATTTGCCCGTCGCCCCAGTCCACGCCTTCGGGGAATTGCATCAGGCGCACGCCGGTGGCAAACACCTGGTCGCGGGTCTGTGGCGTGCCGTGGGGAATGGCGATGCCCTGCCCTAGAAAGGTCGAGCCCTGTTGCTCGCGCGCCTGCAAGCCTGCAAGGTAGCCGGCAGCCACCAGGCCGTCAGCGACGAGCAAGTCAGCCAGCAGTTGCAACGCGGCGGGCTTGTCCACCGCCGACTGGTCCATGGAAATTTGCTCTATGGTCAGCTCGAGCATTGCGTTCTCCTGTGCTGCGCGGGGTCGCGCCAGATTCTTGTTGTAGGACCGGTCGTAGACACCGATAACTTACGGTTTGCGAATATTGAATGCGGCATTCAGAGGTGCGATTGGGCAAAAAGTGCCATAAACAGGCCTGCTGAATCGTTTAATCTGAAGTGTCGCGCACGTTACTTGATAATCCCGGCGGTTTGAAGCTCATCCGGTCGAATCGTGTAGGAAACATCCCAAGCGGGCTACATGCTTCCTACAAGACGACGGTCTGCTGTCATGATGGCTGTTAATCGGTGAAAATCCCTGCCACGGTAGTTCAGCTCTCACTTCTGCTTCCCATCACGAAAGGATGCCCGGCTTGAAACTCAGTGATATTGCGCGTCTGGCCGGTGTTTCTGTGACCACGGCCAGCTACGTGATCAACGGAAAGGCCGAACAGCAACGCATCAGCAGTGCGACGGTCGAGCGTGTGCGCGCGGTGGTCGACGCCCACGGCTTTCGGCCCAACCCGCAGGCCGCCGGGCTGCGCAGCCGGCATACCCGGACCCTCGGCTTCATCCTTCCCGACCTGGAAAACCCCAGTTACGCGCGCATTGCCAAGCAACTGGAACAGGGCGCCCGCGCGCGCGGCTACCAATTGCTGATCGCCAGTTCTGACGACGATCCCATCAGCGAGTTGCAGTTGTTGCAGCTGTTTCGCGCGCGACGCTGCGATGCGCTGTTCGTCGCCAGTTGCCTGCCGGCCAGCGATGACAGCTACCGCGCGCTGCAGCAGCAAGGGACGCCGGTCATCGCCATCGACCGGGAGATGGACCCCGCCTACTTCTGCTCGGTAGTCAGCGACGACCACGACGCCAGCCAGCAGCTGACCCGCAGCCTGCTGGAGATCAAACCCCGGCACATCGCCCTGATCGGCGCGCAGCCCGAACTGAGCGTCAGTAAGGCGCGGGCCAGCGGCTTCGAAGACGCGCTGGAGGGTTTCGAAGGCTCGGTGATCATCGAACACGGCGACGCGTTCAGCCGTGATTGCGGCCTGCGACTGGCCAGCGACATGTTTGACCGCCTGGGGTATTTCCCCGACGCGCTGATCACCACGTCCTACGTCCTGCTGCAAGGGGTGTTCGACCTGCTGCACCAGCGCCGCCTGAATCCGGACCAACTTCACCTGGGCACGTTCGGTGACACGCAGTTGCTGGATTTCCTGCCGTTGCCAGTCAATGCCATGGCTCAGCAGCACCTTTTGATCGCCGAGAAAGCCCTCGCGCTGGCGTTGTCGGCCATTGAGCAGGATCAGTACGAACCGGGCGTGCATGCCATCGTGCGGACATTCAAACAGCGGATTCACGAGGCGTAAGCAACGTGCGACTGATCGACACCCACACGCACCTGGATTTCGACGATTTCGACGCCGACCGCGACGACGTCCTCGCCAACAGCCGGCAGCTTGGGGTGGAGCGCATCGTGGTGTTGGGCGTCTATCAGCGCAATCTGCAGCGAGTGTGGGATCTGGCGCTCAGCGAACCTTCGGTGTACGCCGCGATGGGCTTGCACCCGGTGTTCCTTGAAGAGCATCAGCCCGAGCATGTGCAGCAATTGCGCGACTGGCTGACCCGTCTGGCCGGGCATCCCAAGCTGTGCGCCGTCGGCGAGATCGGTCTGGATTACTACATCGAATCCCTGGACCGCCCGCCACAACAGACCTTGCTCGACCAGCAGTTGCAGCTGGCCGCCGACTTCAACCTCCCTGCCCTGCTCCACGTGCGCCGCAGCCACGCCGACACCATCGCTGCACTCAAGCGTTTCAAACTCAAGCGCCGCGGCATCGTTCACGCTTTCGCCGGCAGCCGGGAGGAAGCGCGGGAGTACATCAAGCTGGGTTACAAGCTGGGGCTGGGCGGTGCGGCGACCTGGCCGCAGGCCTTGCGCATGCACCGGGTGATCGCCGAGTTGCCGCTCGAAAGCATTGTGCTGGAAACCGATTCCCCGGACATGGCGCCTGCGATGTTTCCGGGCATGCGCAACAGCCCCGAGCACCTTCCCGATATATGCGCGGCCATCGCCGAACTGATGAAAATCCCTGCGGACAAACTGGCCGCAGCGAGCACCGCCAATGCGTGTGAAGTGTTCGGCTGGGACTGAAACCTGTCGCCGATTTCATGTTGCGATAAGAAATTTCAAAGACTTAGCGTGGTCCCTTGGGTATCTCTCTTGGTTAACTAAGGAAACCCGTTAATGAAATTCTCGAAGTTCGCGCAGGCTCTGTCGCAGTGGTCCGGCAGCCCACGAACCTTCCTCGTGGCGATTGCGCTGATCTGTGTGTGGGCCGTGACCGGGCCATTCTTCCACTACAACGACACTTGGCAGCTGATCATCAACACGTCCACCACCATCATTACCTTCCTGATGGTTTTTCTGATTCAGAACACCCAGAACCGCGACACCGATGAGATGCATATCAAGATCGACGAACTGCTGCGCGTGACGAAGGACGCGCAGAACGCCGTGCTGAGTCTGGATAATCTGGATCAGAAGGAATTGCACGCGCTGCGCAAGAAATACAAGGCGATGGGCGAAGGCGTGGAGTTTGATCACACCGAGGCGTTTCCGGAACCGGAGCCTGAGGCGGGTGAAGAGAAAGCGGGGTTGGTGACTAGCCGCTGATGCCTTTGACTCCTCAGCGGCAGAAGTGACGTATTCGCGAGCAAGCTCGCTCCCACAGGGCGCTGAGTACGACGCAGAAACCTGTGGCGACAAGACCACTCCCACATGGACCATGCACCAGCCGGACTAATAAATCCGGCTGGTAAAGGGCTGAACTACGGCTTATGTGATCGGCGCCGGGTTGAACAGGGTGATGTCGTTGTGCAGACGATACTTCTCGGTCCAGGTCGTCTTCTTTCCGCTGGCGACGTCGAGGTAGAAGTGAAAAAGCTCCCATCCCAGGTCCTCGATGCTGGCGCGGCCGGTCGCAATGCGCCCGGCATCGATGTCGATCAGGTCCGGCCAGCGCTGGGCCAGTTCGGTGCGGGTCGACACTTTCACCACCGGTGACATCGCCAGACCATACGGCGTGCCGCGTCCTGTGGTGAACACGTGCAGGTTCATCCCTGCCGCCAGCTGCAGCGTCCCGCAGACAAAATCGCTTGCCGGCGTTGCGCAGAAGATCAGGCCTTTGCGCGTCACCCGTTCGCCAGGGCCAAGCACCCCGTTGATCGCGCTGCTGCCGGATTTGACGATCGACCCGAGGGACTTCTCGACGATGTTCGACAGCCCGCCCTTCTTGTTCCCCGGCGTGGTGTTGGCGCTGCGGTCCGCTTCGCCCTTGGCCAGATAACGGTCGTACCAGTCCATTTCCCGAACCAGGCCTTCAGCGACTTCCATGTTTTCCGCGCGGGAGGTCAGCAGGTAGATCGCGTCACGCACTTCGGTCACTTCTGAGAACATCACGGTAGCGCCCGCGCGCAGCAGCAGGTCCGACGCATAACCCAGTGCCGGGTTGGCGGTGATGCCGGAAAATGCATCACTGCCGCCGCACTGCATGCCCAGAATCAATTCCGACGCCGGCACGGTTTCGCGGCGACGCTGGTCGAGCTTCTTCAAACGCGTCTCGGCCAATTCCATGATCTGCTCGATCATTTCGTTGAAGCCGTGTTTGGAATCCTGCAGGCGATACAGCCACGGCTCGCTCAGATCAACCGAGGCGTCGTCGCTGTGCATGACCTGATCGGCCTGCAACTTCTCGCAGCCAAGGCTGATCACCAGCGCCTCGCCCCCCAGGTTCGGGTTGCGCGCCAGATTGCGCACGGTGCGAATCGGGATGTACGCGTCCTTGGCGGTGATAGCGACGCCGCAGCCGTAGCTGTGGGTCAGCGCCACCACGTCATCGACGTTCGGGTACTTGGGCAGCAGTTCCTCGCGGATGCGCTTGACGGCGAAATCCAGAACCCCCGTCACGCACTGAACGGTCGTTGTGATCCCCAGGATATTGCGCGTGCCGACGGTGCCGTCGGCGTTGCGATAACCTTCGAAGGTGAAGCCTTCCAGCGGCTCGCCCCTGACCGGCACCGCGTCAGACATCGGCAGACTGTCCAGCGCCGGCGCCGACGGCATGCGCAGCTGATCTTCCTTGACCCAACTGCCCTTCGGGATCGGCTGCAGTGCATAGCCGATGGTGTGGCCGTAACGAATGATCGGCTCCCCTTCGGCGATGTCCACGGTGTTCACCTTGTGACTCTGCGGCACGTTGTCGACGGTCACCAGACCGTTATCGAATTCAGTCCCCGCCGGAACGCCCTGGTCATTGACCACGACGACGACGTTATCAAGCGCATGCAAGCGAATGTAACGCGGCGAGTCGGCATGTTGGATCAAGTTCATCACGGTTTTTCCTCAGAGTTTCGCTTGAGAAAGCTCGGCTTCACTGGCCGGCAAGGCACCCTTCGTTGGGGTTTCCTTGAGTTCTACGCGTTTGATTTCACCGACGATGAAGATGTAGCTGATCACCGCCACCAGCGCGTTGGCGCCGACGAACACCAAGGCCCATTTAAACGAACCGGTGGTGCTGATGATGTAGCCGATGACGATCGGGGTGGTGATGGAAGCGATGTTACCGAACATGTTGAACAGACCGCCGCTCAAACCGGCGATTTGTTTCGGCGATGCGTCGGACATGACCGCCCAGCCCAATGCGCCCACGCCCTTGCCGAAGAAGGCCAAAGCCATGAAGCCCACGACGACCCATTCGATGTCGACGTAGTTGCAGGTGACGATGGAGGTCGACAGCAGCAAACCACCAATGATCGGCGCTTTGCGCGCGAAGGTCAGCGAGTGGCCTTTGCGCAGCAGGTAATCGGAGATGATCCCGCCGAGTACGCCGCCGATAAACCCGCAGATGGCCGGCAGCGACGCGATGAAGCCCGCTTTCAGGATGGTCATGCCGCGTTCTTGAACCAGGTACACCGGGAACCAGGTCAGGAAGAAGTAGGTGATGCCGTTGATGCAGTATTGAGCCAGGTAAATGCCGAGCATCATGCGGTTGGTCAGCAACTGGCGTACGTAGTCCCATTTCGGACCGCTGGCCGAGCCTTTGCCCTTGTCCTGATCCATATCGACCATGCCGCCGTTGTTGGCGATGTGATCGAACTCTTCCTTGTTGATGTTCGGGTGGTTGCGCGGGCTGTGGATAACTTTTAGCCAGATCAGCGAGAACAGGATGCCGATGCTGCCCATCACGACGAACACGTGCTGCCAGCCGAAGGTGTAGACGATCCAGCCCATGATCGGAGCAAACAGAACGGTAGCGAAGTATTGCGCCGAGTTGAAGATCGCCGAGGCCGTGCCGCGTTCGGACGTCGGGAACCAGGCCGCCACGATACGGGCGTTGCCGGGGAACGACGGTGCTTCGGCGAGGCCGACCATGAAGCGCAGCGCGAACAGCAGGAAGATGGCGGTCGAGAGACCGAATTCACCGACGTAACCTTGCAGCACGGTGAACAGCGACCAGGTGAAGATGCTCATTGCATAGACTTTCTTGGAGCCGTAACGGTCCAGAAGCCAGCCGCCGGGGATCTGGCCGGCGACGTACGCCCAACCAAATGCGGAGAAGATAAAACCGAGGGTGACGGCGTCGATGCCGAGGCTTTTCTGCAGGCTGGAGCCCGCGATGGCGATGGTTGCACGGTCGGCGTAGTTGATCGTGGTCACCAGAAACAGCATGAGCAAGATCAAATAGCGGACGTGGGTCGGCTTGGTTTTCAGCATGTTCGAAACTCCCACTAATTATTTTTTTGTGCGGGTAAACGATCTTATGTGTGTGTGCTGCTCGCCCCTGCCCCTAAAACAGATGCGATGTGAAGCTGTCCTGCCAGGTATCCGTTAGCAAAGCCCCGAGGGCAAAAAACCGCTGATCGCTCAGCGGTTTTGCGGCAACTGGGCAGTTACTGCTTGCCCTGCTTGTCCATCAGAGCAGCCAGCATGTCGACTTCGTCCGACGTCAGATCAGTCAGCGGCGCGCGGACCGGACCTGCGTCGTAGCCGGCAAGCTTGGCGCCCGCCTTGACGATGCTCACTGCGTAGCCGTGTTTGCGGTTACGGATGTCGAGGTACGGCAGGAAGAAATCGTCGATCAGCTTGCCGACGGTCTGGTGATCGTCTTTGGCGATGGCGTGGTAGAAGTCCATCGCCATTTTCGGCAGGAAGTTGAACACCGCCGACGAGTAGACCGGCACGCCCAGCGCCTTGTAGGCGGCGGCGTAGACTTCAGCGGTCGGCAGGCCGCCCAGGTACGAGAAGCGGTCGCCCAGACGACGGCGGATCGAAACCATCAGTTCGATATCGCCCAGGCCGTCTTTGTAGCCGATCAGGTTCGGGCAGCGCTCGGCCAGTTGTTCCAGCAGCGCAGGCGTCAGGCGGCAGACGTTACGGTTGTAGACGACAACACCGATCTTGACCGATTTGCAGACCGCTTCAACGTGGAGGGCAACGCCGTCCTGGCTGGCTTCGGTCAGGTAGTGAGGCAACAGCAGCAGGCCCTTGGCACCCAGACGCTCGGCTTCTTGAGCCATCTGAATCGCCTGGCGGGTCGGACCACCGACGCCAGCCAGAATCGGCACGCTGGTTTCGCAGGTGTCGACGGCAGTCTTGATGATCTCGGAGTACTCGCCGCCGGTCAGGGAGAAGAACTCACCTGTGCCGCCAGCGGCGAACAGCGCGGAGGCGCCGTACGGAGCGAGCCATTCCAGACGCTTGATGTAGCCAGCGCGGTGGAAGTCGCCCTGGGCATTGAAATCGGTAACGGGGAAGGAAAGCAGACCGTGAGAGAGGATGGACTTCAGTTCTTGTGGATTCATTATTCGAACACCCTGGGGAGCTATTTTTGTGGATGAAGCACCAGTCCTGCGCTGATGTCGTAAGTCATCGTACAACTGGGAGGGGGATCACTCAATAGCGTTTTGAAATATTTATGACGGGTGAGGATGAGTGGTGGATTTGAGGGAGGGCGAGATTTGGCGGAGGTGGCGACAGTCAGGTGGTGGTATTGCGTAGTCGCAGATTGCACGACCCTGTGGGAGCAAGCTTGGTCTGGGCCGCATCCGGACGAAGAGGCCCTTACATCCGGTACATCTGCAGAGCCTGAAATGCCGTCTTCGTGAGCAAGCTCACTCCCACACTGACAGTGTTTGCCACAACAATTGCATCTGCCTCCGGACCGGGGCGATGGGGCAAAGGAGCAAAGGAGCAAAGGAGCAAAGGGGCAATCCCAAGGCTATTAACCAATCCCCGCAACCGCTTCAATCAAGGGCAGCGCAGCTACGCCATGCCCTTTCAAACAATCCACCTCAAGCCCGCTGCGATTCAGCCTCTTCATGGGCATGGCGCAGTCGTTCGCGGCTGTTGGTCAGGTGCAGGCGCATGGCGGCGCGAGCGGCGTCGGAGTCCTGGCGCGCGATGGCGTCGTAGATTTCCTCATGCTCGCGGCTCAGGCGGCTCATGTAATGCTGGTTGTCATCATGAGCGAGGCGCGCCGAGTTCAGCCGGGTACGGGGGATGATGCTCGTACCCAAGTGATTCATGATGTCGGTGAAGTAGCGGTTGCCGGTCGACAGGGCAATTGCCATGTGGAACTGGAAATCGGCGCCGACAGCGTCGCTGGCATGGGCCGCGCTTTCGTTAAGAGCGTCGAGGGCGGCGCGCATGTCCGCCAGTTGTTCGGCGGATCGGCGTTGAGCAGCCAGACCGGCCGACTCGACTTCAAGACTGATGCGCAGCTCGAGAATCGCCAGGACGTCGCGCAGGGTGACGATGGTGGCTGGGTCGATACGAAAACCGCTCGGGCTTGGCGTGTCGAGGACGAAAGTGCCGATGCCGTGCCGGGTCTCCACCAGCCCGGAGGCCTGCAAGCGCGAGATGGCTTCGCGTACGACGGTACGGCTGACGCCCTGCTCTTCCATGATGGCAGACTCGGTGGGCAACTTATCGCCGCGCTTGAGTCCGCCGGTGCGGATGCGCTCGGAGAGTTCGGTGACCAATTCCTGCGCGAGACTGCGGTGCTTTCGGCGGGCGCGAGGCGGAGCGCTCTGATTTTCCATATCCAACATGCATCTCTAAATACGCTGAACGCTGATGATAGCTCACCGGGTTGTCTGATCACACAACAACCCCGGCGAGGCGCCTGGTTACGACACTTTATCGCTTCAGCACTCTACGCTCAAAGTGCCGTTTCAGTTAGCGGCTGCTCGTGCAACTGGCCACCGTCAATGCGCACGTGACGACGATGGAAGCGCTTGAGGCTGCTGCGGTGGCCGATGCTGAGCAAGGTCACGCCCGGCAATTCGTCCAGCAGCGCCTGATACAACGCGGCTTCATCCTCTTCATCCATCGCTGATGTGGCTTCATCCAAATACAACCAGTCCGGCGCGAACAGCAGCGCGCGGGCGAACGCCACCCGTTGTTGCTCGCCCGGCGACAGCATGCGCTGCCAGTGCTCGCTCTCGTCCAGTCGTGGAATCAGATGACCCAGGCGGCAGGTTCCCAGCACTTGGGCAAAGCGCTCGACAGGATAGACCTCGGGCGCCTGGGGATAACTCAACGCCTCCCGCAGCGTGCCGATCGGCAAATACGGTTTTTGCGGCAGGAAAAACGCGCGTTTGGCCGGTAATTTCACCGCACCATGGCCCTCTTTCCACAACCCGCCCATCGCCCGCAGCAGCGTACTTTTGCCACTGCCGGAGCGCCCGCTGAGCATGACCTTCTCACCGGCTGCAATGCTGATGTTTGCGTTGTTCAGGAGCTGGCGACCGCCTGCGAGGGATAGCGCCAGGCCTTCAAGCTGCAAGGCGTTGCTTTCATGACTGACCTGGATGGCCGGCACGCGCGCTTCGTTTTCGTCCATGGCCTGACGGAAGCTGAGCAGACGATCACAAGTGGCGCGCCACGACGCCAGTTGGGTGTACGCGTCGATGAACCAGCTAAAATTCTCCTGCACGTTGCCGAAGGCCGAGTTGATTTGCATCAGCTCGCCCAGTTCGATCTTGCCGGCGAAGTAACGCGGCGCGGCCACAACAAAGGCGAACACGATGGCGATTTGTGAGTAACCAGCGGTGAAGAACGTCAGGCGCTTCTGCACCTTCATGATCGTCCAGAAGTTGCTCCAGACCATGCCGAATCGCGCACTCAGGCGCTGATTCTCGTTGGCTTCGCCGTCGGACAGGGCGATGCTTTCGGCGTTCTCGCGAACGCGCACCAGCGAGAAACGCATGTCGGCTTCGTACCGCTGTTGCTGGTTGCTCAGCACGATCAGGCGTTTGCCAATCAGGTGAGTCAGCAAGCTGCCAACCGCCGCGTAAATAAGTGCGGCCCAGAACATGTAGCCCGGAATGGTGATGCCGAACAGCTCAATGCTGCCGGACACACCCCACAGAATCACCGAGAACGACACCAGACTGACCACCGTGCGCAGCAGCCCCAAGCTCAGGCTGAGGGTGTCGGACGTGAAGTTATTGAGGTCTTCGGACAGACGCTGGTCAGGGTTATCGGTGTAACCGCCCTGCTCCAGCCGATAGTAATTCTTGTGCGCGAGCCATTTGGCGAAATGCTGTTCGGTCAGCCAACGACGCCAGCGGATAGTCAGCATCTGGGTCAGATAGAGGCGGTACACCGCGCCGAGAATGGCGATGGCGGCAATGCCGCAGAAGTAGAGGATGAGATGGGTGAAGGCCCCCAGGTCCTTATTCTGCAGCGCGTTGTAGAAGTCGCGGTACCAGCTGTTGACCAACACCGAAATGAACACGCTGAACAGCGACAGCACGATCACTGCGATCAACAGCACCCAGGCCATGCCTTTTTCTTCGCTGCGCCAGTAAGGCGTCACCAGCTTCCAGACCCGGGAAAAGAAATTCCCGTTCACAGCGTCATTGACCCTGGATTCATCAACATCAAAATTCATGGCAAAAAGCTCGGCAGCGGGCAGTTATAGGCGTTGGCGCCAATGTGCCAGACGCCACAGACGATCTTCCATGAATAAATCTTTAAAAAGCAGTCCCTGCTTAACGACGGACCGGGCGCTTCTGCAACTTGCGCTGCAAGGTGCGTCGATGCATGCCCAGCGCCCGCGCCGTAGCGGAGATATTGCCTTCGTGCTCGGTCAACACGCGCTGAATGTGCTCCCACTGCAAGCGGTCCACCGACATCGGATTTTCCGGCACCAGGGTGTCCAGATCGGCATGTTCGGACAGCAGCGCTGCCAGTACGTCATCGGCATCGGCCGGTTTGCACAGGTAGTTGCAGGCGCCGCGCTTGATCGCTTCGACTGCGGTGGCGATGCTCGAATAACCGGTCAGGATCAGCACGCGCATTTCCGGGTCCAGTTCCAGCAGCTTGGGCAACAGCACCAGGCCCGAGTCGCCTTCCATCTTCAAATCGACGGCGGCGTAGTCCGGAATGTCCTGCTGCGCGAGGGCCAGGCCCTCGTCGGCGGAGCCGGCAGTGCTCACGCGGAAGCCACGGCGCGCCATGGCCCGTGCCATCACGCGGGTGAAAGTGGCGTCGTCGTCCACCAGCAGCAGGTGTGGCAGTTCTTCGCCTTCAACCTGGATTTCGTCAGTCATGCTTCATCTCCTCGTGCGTCACGGGGCAGGCGCAGCTCGGTAAGCGTGCCGCCTTCCTCGTGAGGATAGAGTTTCACCGAGCCGCCCGCGCGGGTCACGCTGGCCTTACTCAAGAACAGGCCCAGGCCGAAGCCTTTGCCCTTGGTGGTAAAAAAGGGTTTGCCGATCTGCTCGGCGATGGCCAGTGGTACACCGGCGCCATGATCGCGGATGCTGATGCGGATTTCAGTGGCGGTCCAGTCCAGATTCACCTCGAGCCCTTCGGCGCAGGCATCGGCGGCATTGTTAAGCAGGTTCAGCAACGCCTGAGTGAGATCCGGCGGCGGCGCCAGCATCGGCACGTCGCCCTGCCCCAGGCGTTGAAAACGGTAAGTGGCTTCCGGGCGCATCAGGTGCCAGCGGTTGAGCGCCTGATCGAGCCAGTGCGTAACGGTCTGTTCCTGCACCGAGAGCCGACGATTCGCCTCAGCGGCGCGAACCAGTTGCTGCAGCGTCTCTTTGCACAGCTTGACCTGATCCTGCAGCACCGAGAGGTCTTCCTGTAGCGCGGGGTCTCTGTGGTCCTGCTGCATTTCCTTGAGCAGCACGCTCATCGTCGCCAGTGGCGTGCCCAGCTCATGGGCGGCGCCAGCGGCTTCGGTCGCCACCGCCAACAGTTGCTGATCGCGCGCCCCTTCTTCGCGGCGCAAGGCACGCATGTGTTCCTGACGGCGCAGCTCTTCGGCCATGCGCGCGGCGAAGAAGGTGATCACCCCGGCCGCCAGCGCGAAGCTCAGCCACATGCCGTAGATCTGCATGTTCTCGCGGGCCACAAATGCATCCAGCGGGAAGAACTTGGCCAGCATCAGCGTGTACAGCGCCAGCGCGATGCCCGACAGGATCAGCGAATAACGCCACGGCAGGGTCACTGCAGCGATGGTCAGCGGCACCAGATAATAAGAAACGAACGGGTTGGTCGAGCCGCCGGAGAAATACAGCAGCGCGCTGTGGATAAACAGGTCGAACGCCAATTGCACCGCGTATTCGAGTTCGGTCACCGGCCATGAGGTGCGCAGACGAATGGCGGTCAGCAGGCAGACGATCGCCGAAAAACCGAGGGTGATGTCCAGCTGCAGCCAGGGCAGCGGCAGCAGATCGAAGAGGTAGGCGAACCCCACCGAGCCCGCCTGTGCACCCAGCACCAGAATGCGGATGAACGTCAGGCGCCAGAGGTTCTGACGGGTGGCGGAAAGCAGTTGCAAGGGGGCGAGCATGAGCTCTCCTGATGAGCGCTCCAGGCGAATCGGAGCGAGTATAACCAATGCGACAACAGTTGCCGTCAAAGTGCGTCAAAGCGCCACATCCATCTGACGGGTGTGTGACGGCGCAGGAACAAGCCTCCGGGTTCACAGTCTCATGGGCATCCGTCCGCCGGGGGCTTGCAATGCGCCTCAGGACGGTTCGCCAAACAAGGAGTTTTTATGTTCAGCCTTCGTCCCACTGCCACATTGTTTACCCTGGGCGCACTCGCGCTGGCCAGCGCCCCTGCCCTCGCCGACGACGTTCACTACAACCAGGTTTCGGTCCGCGCCGAGGTCAGCCAGGAAGTGCAGCGCGACCTGATGACCGTCACGCTCTACACCGAATCCCAGAACACCGACCCGGCCAAACTGGCGGCCGGTGTCACTGAAACCCTGAACAAGGCCTTGGGCGAAGCGCGTCAGGTCAAGGACATCAACATTCGTCAGGGCAGCCGCAACAGCTACCCGATCTACGACGACAAAGGCCAGAAGATCACCGGCTGGCGCGAGCACGCCGAATTGCGTCTGGAAAGCGCAGACTTCGCTGCCCTCTCCAAGTTGACCGGCGACCTGTTGGGCGGCGACATGAAAATGGGCGGCATGGACTTCTCGATCTCCAATCCCGCGCGCAAGACCAGCGAAGACGCTCTGCTCAAGGACGCTGTGACGGCCTTCCGTGCCCGCGCCAAACTGGTGACTGACGCACTGGGCGGCACTGGCTACAAGGTGGTCAATCTGAACCTGAACACCTCCGGTTTCCCGCAGCCCTACCTGCGAGCGCCGGTCATGATGATGAAGGCCGCCCGTGCCGACGCAGCGCCAACGCCGGATGTCGAGGCCGGCACCAGTCAGGTCAGCGTTGCGGCAGACGGCGTCATCGAAGTCGCTATTCCTTGATGCACACGGCGGCAGCCAAGGGCTGCCGCTTTTTCCTTCATGTACCCCCGCTGTTCGCGCTCGCCGTGTTGCCTCTTCGCCCCTCCCTCGCCGTTTCCTCCTACATCGCTCAACGCTTTGGCTGATTTCCGATTGCTGCGTATTGCCTGAATAATTCACTCGCAATCTGCAACGGATCACCGCGCATGGACCATGCCGCCTGCCCTGACCAAAGGGACCGGCATCGCGCACTTACTCACTCAAGGATGAAAAGCGTCATGACTCGTTTACCCCCCTCCCTGCCCATTGACGAACTGCGTCATGAGCAATTGCAAAGCAACTTTGCCCTCGAACTGTTCACACAGACCGCAGCCTCACTCGCACCCAGAGAGTTTCAGGCTGCCATGCTCTGGATTTTTGGCGAAGACATCCCTGCCAACGCCTTCACGCTGCTGCGCAAAAAGCTTCTCGCCGGCGAGATCGCCAATGCCGAGTGCGTCTTGAGCGACGCCCCGAAACTGGCCCACTACGACAACCGCGAACGGCTTATCCGGATCAACCCTTCAGTGGTCAGCAGTGCCCTTGCCGGCACCGAGCCCGAAATCCTGCTGAATATCCTGCTGCACGAGTTCGGCCATCATCTTGATAACGTCCTGCGCAGCGACCTGATTCAACCGGATCGATCGGCGAATCCGTTGGCAGCAGACGCTGAAGGTGAAGAAGGCGCACGCCTTGCACTCTGGCTTGCGTGTATCGCAAAACCCGTTCCAGCCCGGGTTCAAATTGCCCTATGGTGGGACGTGAAAGAGGACCTGCCTCATGAAATCACCGCGCACTGGGCTCAGTCGTCCAACGCGATCATTCGGAAACACATCGCGGGTCTCGGAACACCGCTTGCACCTCGCCCGGAGTCGGATCAGGAGGGCTTCGAGGCGGGCGATGGCAATAAGATCAAGCAAACCCACCTGGAGATAGAGAAGGTATTGCTGACGTGCGGCCTGACACAGGCTGAGGTCAATGCGGTTTATTTCGGCAACTGGCTGCGCGACTACTCCCAGCTGCTTGACCCGAAAATTGTCAGGGCGATGGACATGCCCAAAGACTTCCCCGACGTGCTGTCCCGTGACGCTTTGACCCGCATTGTTGACATCTTGTCGGTCAAACGCTTTGGCGAGCTGCGCCGACAGCCCACATCCGACTACAAGGTGACGCCCGCGCGCCTGGGGGTATATCGCCCTTCCGAGCATATCGACAACCCGAAAGTCACCGACCGCGACGCGCCAGACCCCACCACCCGGGATCTGGACTTCGAGGTTGCCATCATGGCGGGCAGCCCCCAGCTGGATGTCGATTACCAGACGTCCATGAAGCGCTACATCAGCCGATCCGTCGACTTCATGCATCGAGAGCTGCGCATCGCCATTGATAAAGGTCCCAACGCCGAAGGCTTGCGCGCGTTTGGCTCCGCACTGCATGTGCTGGAAGACTTCTTCGCCCATTCCAATTTCGTCGAGCTGGCGCTCATCAACAACGGCTATCGAAACGTATTGCCCTGGACCTCGCCGGCGAATTGCAAGGCCGGCTTGCCCTTGGTCACAGGCATGTTCGGGGCGACCGATGTGATCGCAAGCCTGGCCGGACCGCTCGGGGAAATTCTGTTTTCTACCGAAGACGTCATCTACCAACCGATAAAACCCGGTGATCGCAGCCCGCGAGAGCAGGTGCTGTTGATCCTGTTCGAGGAGCATCACAACCCGCGCTACCTGGAAATCTACAACGCATTTCTCACCACTCGTGACAGCTGGGTAGATCTGCCGTTCGCCGAGTACCTGCAGCGCTGCGCGGCTTATCTGCAGGGACTGTCCGCGGTACCGGGCAACGCCGTCGGGATCATTTTCAAAGAGGTGCTGACCCATTTTGGCGACCAGGTCGACGACTGGCAGACGGTCCACGGACAGGACCCACATGACAATGGCTGTACCGACCCCTCACACTCGCAGTTGGCGAAGGACCACGCGCAGCATCCGCTGCACCTGCTGGCAGCGTCGTTGGCAACCGAGGCAGTGCGCAGCGTCGCCATGGCGATGATCAGTTACTGGAACGGCAACGGCCGCGCTGACCCGATCGCCGTGGCGGAGGCTTATTTCAAACATCCGGTGGACTGTAGCTGGCAAAACAGACAGGTCGCAGCTTGGGCCGCTGGCAATCCCGAGGACCTGCGCCGCAGCCAGGATAAGGTCGAAATGCTGGAAGTCCGAAAGCTGATAGCGGCCTCGGCGGAAAAAGCATCGGAGCAAATGAGAAAGGACAGCCTGGCTTATCTCAACTTCATGCGCGGCGAGTTTCTGGATAGCAATTCACCCATGTGGCTGGCGTTCCGCTTCACGCCAACCGGGTCGACAATCCATCAGATCCTGAAGTGGCTGGGAATTCTGAAGTAACCCCACCCGAAACCTTGTAAGAGATCCAAACAGTGCGGCACTCTCCGCTGTCTATCATCCCGTCGATGAATTCAGGCATGAGTGCCGCACTTAATGAGGTTCACATGGACACAACCTTCAAACCCCTGCTCCTGGCAGCCGCAATGGCGCTGTGCGTTCCCTCGGTGCAGGCGGCCAGCACCCTTGTCTATTGCTCGGAAGCCAGCCCTGCCGGCTTCGATCCCAGTCAGTACACCAGCGGCACCGAGTTCGATGCGTCAGCAGAAACAGTCTTCAACCGCCTCACCCAGTTCAAGCGCGGCGGCACCGATGTAGAGCCGGGGCTGGCTACCAAATGGGAAGTGTCCGACGACGGCTTGACCTACACCTTTCATTTACGGCCCGGGGTGAAATTCCACACCACGGACTATTTCAAACCCACCCGCGACTTCAACGCCGATGACGTGCTGTTCACCTTCAATCGCCTGCTGAATGCGGATGACCCGTTCCGCAAGGCGTACCCGTCGGAGTCGCCGTACTTCACCGATATGGGCATGAACACCACCATCAAGCAGGTCGAAAAGGTCGACGATCAGACCGTCCGTTTTCAACTGAACAACATCGATGCCGCGTTCATCCAGAACCTGGCGATGAGCTTTGCGTCGATTCAGTCGGCCGAATACGCGGCGCAACTGATCAAACAAGGCAAGGCCGGCGACATCAACCTGAAGCCGATCGGTACGGGGCCATTCGTGTTCAAGCGCTACCAGAAAGACGCGCAGATCCGTTACGTCGGCAACAAGGACTACTGGAAGCCGGAGGACGTGAAGCTCGACAACCTGATCTTCTCGATCAACACCGACGCCGCCACCCGCTTGCAGAAACTCAAGACCGGCGAGTGCCAGATCAGCGGGTATCCGCGCCCTCAGGACATCGAAGAAGCGCAGAAAGACCCGAATCTCAAGGTGCTGAGCCAGGCCGGTTTCAACCTGGGTTTTCTGGCCTACAACGTGACCCATCCGCCGCTCGATCAACTGAAGGTGCGTCAGGCACTGGACATGGCGATCGACAAGCCGGCCATCATCAAAGCGGTCTATCAGGGCGCAGGCCAATTGGCACAGAACGCGCTGCCACCGGCGCAATGGAGCTTTGACCCGAACATCAAGGACGCACCCCACGATCCTGAAAAAGCAAAGCAGTTGCTCAAGGAAGCAGGCGTTGCGCCAGGCACGCAGATCAACCTGTGGGCGATGACCGTGCAGCGTGCATCCAACCCCAACGCGCGCATGTCGGCGCAGATGATTCAGTCGGACTGGGCGAAGATCGGCATCAAGGCCAACATCGTCAGCTATGAATGGGGCGAGTACATCAAACGCGCCAAGGCTGGCGAGCATGACGTGATGATCTACGGCTGGACCGGTGACAACGGTGACCCCGACAACTGGCTGGGCGTGCTGTACAGCTGTGGCGCGATGAAGGGCAGCAACTACGCGAAGTGGTGCAACCCGGCCTACGACAAGCTGGTCACCCAGGCCAAGCTGACCAGCAACAAGGACGAGCGGATCAAGCTGTACCAGCAAGCGCAGAACATTCTGAAAAACGACGTGCCGATCACCCCCATCGCCAATTCCAAAGTGTTTCAGCCGATGCGCAAAGAGGTTCAGGATTTCAAGCTCAGCCCATTTGGCCTGACGCCCTTCTACGGCGTGAGCCTGGCCAAATAATTCGCTGAAACCAACAGCGAAGTAACACTTGATGACCGAAGCGGGTGCAATCGCCACGTTGCGATGCACCCTTTTGGTGCTGCAAAGATATCGATATGCGACACGCAAACGTTCAACAGCGTCAGAAATTACACTTATGCGACATTCGTGTACGTTCGTGCCACTGTTTGTCACCTTGCTGGCGCCAGCATCTTGCTTTGGGTATGGCGCCTGCATAAGTATCCGCGGGACAGGCTCAAAAGGCCGTACCCTCAATCAAAAAATGACAACAACTGAGGCCACCATGCTCAAAAAAGCGGTCATTCCGTTTCTTCTCGGCGCAGGTTTGATCGCCAGCGCTCCCTTCGCCCATGCAGCATCGAATCTGGTGTTCTGCTCCGAAGGCAGCCCTGCTGGTTTCGATCCAGGTCAATACACCACCGGTACCGACTTCGATGCTTCGGCCGAGACCGTTTTCAACCGTTTGAGCCAGTTCGAACGTGGCGGCACCGCTGTCATTCCAGGCCTGGCCACCAGCTGGGACGTTGCCCCGGATGGCCTGACCTACACCTTCCACCTGCGTGAAGGTGTGAAATTCCACACCACGCCGTACTTCAAACCGACGCGTACCTTCAATGCCGATGACGTGCTGTTCACGTTCAACCGCATGATCAACAAGGACGACCCGTTCCGTAAGGCGTACCCGACCGAATTCCCGTACTTCACCGACATGGCGATGGACACCAACATCACCAAGATCGAGAAGGTCGACGATCACACCGTCAGAATGACCCTCGGCACCGTTGATGCCGCGTTCATTCAGAACCTGGCGATGAGCTTCGCGTCCATTCAGTCCGCTGAATACGCCGCCCAGTTGCTCAAAGAAGGCAAGCCGGAAGACATCAACCAGAAGCCGATCGGTACTGGCCCGTTCGTGTTCAAGAGCTACCAGAAAGACTCCAACATCCGGTTCACCGGGAACAAGGACTACTGGAAGCCTGAAGACGTCAAAGTCGACAACCTGATTTTCGCCATCACCACTGACGCCTCGGTTCGTGCGCAGAAACTGAAGAAAGGCGAATGCCAGATCACCGCTTACCCGCGTCCGGCCGACCTCGCGCCACTGAAGGCTGACCCTGCTTTGAAGATGCCTGATCAGGCCGGCTTCAACCTGGGTTACATCGCCTACAACGTGATGCCGAAGATCAAGGGCGAAGACAAGCCAAACCCGCTGGCTGACCTGAAAGTACGTCAGGCGCTGGACATGGCTGTCGACAAGAAAGCCATCATCGACGCGGTGTATCAGGGCGCGGGCCAACTGGCGACCAACGCCATGCCGCCGACCCAGTGGTCCTACGACACCACCATCAAAGATGCTCCGTACGACGTCGCCAAAGCCAAGGACCTGCTCAAGCAGGCGGGCGTGAAGGAAGGTACCGAAATCACCCTGTGGGCGATGCCGGTTCAGCGTCCTTACAACCCGAACGCCAAGCTGATGGCCGAGATGCTCCAGAACGACTGGAAGAAGATCGGCATCAACGCCAAGATCGTTTCCTATGAGTGGGGCGAGTACATCAAGCGTGCCAAGGCCGGCGAGAACGGCGCCATGCTGATTGGCTGGAGCGGCGACAACGGTGACCCGGACAACTGGCTGGGTACCCTGTTTGGCTGCGACGCCCTTAACGGCAACAACTTCGCCAAATGGTGTGACAAGCCGTTCGATACCTTGATCCACCAGGCCAAGGAAACCACCGATCAGGCCAAACGCACCGAGCTGTACAAGCAGGCTCAACATCTGCTGAAAGATGCCGTGCCTATGACTCCAATTGCCCACTCGACTGTTTATCAGCCGATGCGCAAAGAAGTTCAGGACTTCAAGATCAGCCCATTCGGTCTGAACTCGTTCTACGGCGTCAGCGTCAGCGGCAAGTAATATCTTTAAATGACCAACCGGTCGCGTTGCCTCAGGGCAACGC